>JAYUEU010000317.1:0-4654 GCA_043739065.1 Synechococcales cyanobacterium
AAAGATATTTGGCAACAGGACAGACAAACTCGTCAAGCGGAGGTCGTGGAACGATCGCGAACTGTTGCAGAACTCCGATCGCTGCATCAAGCCGAACATGCAGCAATGGCGACCCAATTGCGAGATGAACTGAGTCAAGTCTCGCCAAAACTCCGAGCTGATGAACTCGATCGTCAACTCGAAGCCCAATGCGATCAAGCGGCACGGGAAATCGAAGCAAGCGCGCGTCGTCAGGAAGTGCAAGAATTTCTCTATGAATTACACGATCGACGATTGCTTGCCGCCGCCGATTTACGTTTATTACTAGAAGAATTCCGTTGCGATCGTAAGGCCCAGTCCGCCGAGATTTCAGCCATGTTGAACGAAACGCGTCGGCAGCGATCGGCAGATGTTGAAGCACTGTTTATACAATTTGCCTCAGATACCGTTGATCGTAAAGCTGCTGTTCAGGCGATCCGAGATTATGTTTGGGGTGATCAGGTTTCACCTGCACTTGAGGTTCAATCGATCGGTTCCGAATCTATTGAAGACTTTCTCAACCTCGTAACTCATGAATCTCCGATCCCAAGCGCTCAAGCGAAATCTGTTACAGCATCCGTTACAAAACCTGAGGCTATGGCTTCAATTAAATCTCAAATTGCACCTAAAGCTCCGATAGTAAAAACACCCATAGAACCAGTGGTTGGGCCGATCGTCGATCCGATCGCTCCTGTAAGAACACTGTCTGAGAAACTATTGGCAACTGTAAATTCTCGGTCGGGTGTTCGTTTATCGGATCTTGAGGCCACTGTAGGGGTAAGCCGTAGTGAATTGGTTCAAGCATTGCAGCAACTTATAAAATCGGGCGACGTTGTTCAACGCGATCGGGCTTACTATCGGGCCTAACCATGCCAAGCCTGAAATCCATCAGCCTTTGAGCCTGTAACCCGATCCGATCGAACCTAAAAACCCGAACCCTCTTTCCAGACCAAATCCCCCTTGAATTCTAGGATTTTAACCGTGGCGACCATTCTTCGTACTAGCCCCCGTCGATTTGTCAGTACCCCCGCCATAGAACGCTTGACGGCGCGGGCATTGCGATACCTTCAGTCTGGTTTCCCGGTACATCTTCGTGGACCTGCCGGAACCGGGAAAACCACATTGTCATTGCATCTAGCTGATTTACTGCAACGGCCCATGATGTTGATGTTTGGAGATGATGAAGCCAAATCATCCGACATGATTGGCAAACAATCTGGTTATACCCATAAAAAATTAGTTGACAATTACATTCACACCGTTCTCAAAGTCGAAGATAGCGTTCGTCACAACTGGGTCGATTCTCGTCTGACGTTAGCTTGTCGGGAAGGATATACGCTGATTTATGATGAATTCAACCGATCGCGCCCTGAAGTTAACAACATTCTTCTATCGATCTTAGAAGAAAAGATTCTCATTTTGCCACCCGAAAGCAATGGGGTTGAGTATGTTAAAGTCAGTCCAAACTTCCGTGCTATTTTCACATCCAATCCTGAAGAATATTGCGGTGTGCATTCGACTCAAGATGCCTTGATGGATCGCCTGATTACAATCGATGTGCCAGAACCTGATGAGCTAACTCAACAAGAAATCGTTATTCAAAAAACTGAACTCGATCGGGCGACTGCCATCACGATTGTTAATATTGTCCGGGCATTTCGCGAAGGAACGCAATCTAGTGAAAGTTCCGGAATTGGAGCATCTGGGTTACGATCGTGTTTGATGATTGCCAAGGTTTGCAAAGATCACGAACTCGAAGTTTCACTCGATAATGCCGAATTCCGAGATCTCTGTATTGATATTTTGAGATCCAGGTCGCCTCTTTCGGTGTCTGAATCTACGACATTACTTTGGGACATTCTTCGCCCTGAATCTAATATTATTACTGAATCATCAGTTCTGCGTGACCTAGTTCCTGTGGTTTCAATGCCGATCGTTGATGGAATTGAAAAACCGATCGTTCAGCCTCTAATTGAAGAATATATTAAACCTCCGATCGCTGAAGCTTTCAAAAAATCAGCCCAAGCCTCGATAGCTGCAACACTGGAAAGCTTAATAGGTGAAGCATTTGAGAAACCGATCGAAGAGACAATGGCTCGCCTAGACGATGAAACGATGCAGGGTGGTCTCGATGAAGTCGAAGAATCGGGAGATTTTATAGAACTTGCATCAAGTCTAGAATTAGATTTATTTGAGGCTGAGTCCCTTGATCCTCTGGATGGATTTGAATTTGTCACCTCTGATTTGCCCTTAGAATCCGATGAATCCTTCGGTGGATTTAATCAATTTGAAGACGCGATTACTACGGTCCAATCTGATGAACCTAAGCTTGAAGATCGACTTCACCAATATTTAAAAACCTGTGAAAATGGTGCAAGGCTTTCCCAAATTGAAAGCGATCTCAGTTTACCCCGCAGCAAAGTTGTCGAGTCCATTCGTAATCTGGCTAAATCCGATCGGCTAGCTCAACGCGATCGACATTTCTTTGCGATCGGATAGCCCCCCGATCGAATCTTCTAAACCCCCAAGCCCCCAGTTTTCACCATGAACCAACTCAATAGTCCTCAACGCAGCCCGATCGCGACAGCCACCGGGGGATCCAGCCTTGCTGATGTGCTTGAACGCGTCCTCGACAAAGGCATTGTGATTGCTGGAGACATATCTGTTTCTGTTGCTCAAACGGAATTGCTAAATATTCGGATTCGGCTCCTGATTTCATCGGTGGATAAGGCTCGTGAAATTGGGATTAACTGGTGGGAAAACAATCCTCACTGGAGTTCTCAGAATTCACAACTTCAAGAACAAACCCAAATGCTTCTGGCCCAGAATCAAGCGCTGACCGATCGGATTGCTGCTCTCGAACTAGAACTCCGTAAACCCCTTCTCCCCACCCCCCAAGCCTAATGAGTATCGACGCTGTTTTTACCTCCACTCAGCAACCTATAATCCCGATTAAATCTAGTGTTAAGTCTAAGATTAAACCCGAAAAGCCAAATGCTGGATTAGCTCCCTTATTGTTGACCGTGACTGAATTAATTCGGCAACTTATGGAAGCACAGGTGATTCGGAGTATGGAGCGCGGTGATTTGAGTGATGAACAACTCGACAATGCGTCCGATAGTCTGAAAAAGCTGGCGGAACAAGTTGTTGAAATTTGTAAAATTTTTGATATTGAACCCGCGAGTTTGAACCTTGATTTAGGTGAAGCCGGAAGTCTGCTCCCCAGGGAAGGGGGCTATTACCCCGGTCAACCTTCAGCAAAACCCACATTACTAGAACTATTAGATCGATTATTGAATACAGGAATCGTGGTTCAAGGTGAAGTTGAACTTGGTCTTGCTAATATCGATTTAATTCATGCCAAATTACAACTTGTTTTGACTTCTCAGCCTTTAATTTAACTAGCGATTCACTCTCCGTAAAATCCTAAACTCAACAACTATCATGACCCACGGACTTTATCTCTACGGTATTCTTCCTGAGCAATTGAATAGCGATCGCGCTGTTCTCGATACATTGAAAGGACTCGATCAACAACCGATCGAAACCAAAGAATTCGATGGCTTGACCCTATTGTATTCAGCCGCTAAACAATCCAAATATCTTGCTAGTCGCCGTAATCTTCTCGGTCACGAACGAGTCTTGGAAACGGCTATGACAGCAGGGTATCGTAATCTGTTACCATTGCGCTTTGGGTTGACGGTTGCAGATTGGGAAACGGTTGAGGCGGAACTTTTTGTGCCCTATCAAGATGTAATGCGATCGCTTTTGAGTAAGCTAGATGGCTACCGCGAAGTGAGTGTAAAGATATTTTGGGAACCTGAATCTGAACTTCAGCAAATGATGTTGGAAAATAAGGAATTGGCGAATGAGCGCGATCGTCATCAAGGTCAAGCTATGAGTATGGATGTGGTGATTAAGCTTGGGCAAGCGATCGAGAGTGCAATGGTCCAACGACGAAATGCGATCGTTAATGAATTTCGTCAAAAATTATCACCACTGTCTATTGAACAAATTGATAATGATGTGTTGAGTGAGTCAATGATCTACAACGCTGCATTCTTAATTCCTTGGGATAGTGAAGAGCTATTCTCCCAGTACGTTGAGGTCTTAGATGGACAATTCCCCGATCGGCTCAAAATTCGCTACAACAACTTCACGGCTCCCTACAATTTTGCTCAACTTAATTAGGACTATTCTCTAATGCTTTTTGATCTTCTAGCTTCGCCACTGACGGGTTTGACTTGGATCGCCGACCAAATTCACGAGCGGGTTATGGATGACTTTGACCCTAAAACGGTTTTGAGTAAGCAATTGCTTCAGTTACAAATGGCGTTTGATCTTGGGGCCATGGATGAAGATACATTTGATATTAAGGAAGAAGAGATTTTGTTGGCCTTACAAGCGATCGAAGACGAAGGCAATGATGATTGACATCCTCCCCGCTCTAAAGAGGCGGGGATTCCTAAGAACGTATCCGTGTAACCCAATTTATCCGCAATAAATCCATCCGCATTTGGATGGATGGTGAGGCTAAATCCTGGGTTGAACTCTCGCGCCATTGCGCTGTTTTGGCTAAAGAATTCGACTTTGCAAATAAGCTAAATTCAATGGCACGGCAGGCAAGCGCTGAACG
>JAYUEU010000318.1:0-15482 GCA_043739065.1 Synechococcales cyanobacterium
CTGGATCTGCTCCATGTTATTGACGTTGAACGCGGGAATGCCATAGCCATTTTCAGCCGCGTGGTCGAGCAAGAGACGCATAGGTACGAGCGCCATAAATAATTCTCCTAAAGTTTGGTCAGCGTGTGGATGGATTTCAATCCTAAAGATAATCTTAAGGCAATAGCGGCTATTCGTATCAGTCTTGACGGAATAGGTAGAAATTATTATTAAATTTTGATATCCAAGCTTGAAATTAGATAATTAAAGCTTATGTATCTTGTTTTGATGGTGGAGTTTCTCCTCATTCTTGCTGTTCTTGGTATGTAGTAGGTCACAGGATTGGGTAAAATTGCGATCGCGCTTTTTTTATGCCGCTTTAGCAAGGTTTGTCTATGGCTTCTCCTGTACTCTATCTCGCAATTACAAATCATGGATTTGGTCATGCCACCCGAACGGCTGCGATCGCGGCGGAAATTAAGCGGCTGAATCCAGATATTTCGATTATTTTCGCTACGACTTCGCCCCGATCGGTGATTGAGGCATATTTTCCTGGGAAGTGGATTCATCGTCAGCGATCGTTTGACTGTGGGGTGATTCAATCGGATAGCATCACGATGGATTTACCGGGGACATTGGCGAAGTTGCGGGACATTCGGGAAAAGAGTGCGAAATTGATTGCGTCTGAGGCAAAGTGGCTGGAGCAGCTTCGGGTGGGTTTGGTGTTGGGTGATATTCCTCCGATGGTGGCTCCGATTGCGAAGGCGGCAGGGTTGCCCTGTTGGATGATGGGGAATTTTGGTTGGGATTTTATTTATGAGGCTTGGGTAGATGAGTATCCAGATTTTGCCGAAGAAGTGGCGTGGATTAGGGATTGTTTTGGTCAGTGCGATCGGTTGTTTCGGATGCCATTCAGTGAACCGATGACCGCGTTTCCCAATATTGAGGATGTTGGGTTGACGGGGGTTAAGCCGCGTGTGGGGATGGATGTGGTGCGATCGGCGTTTAAGCTTCAGGTGCCGAGGGAGAAAATTGTTATGTTGACCTTTGGCGGGTTGGGACTGAATCGAATTCCCTATGAAAATGTGAATCTATTCCCAGACTATAAGTTTATTTGTTTTGATTTGAATGCGCCAGATTTGCCAAACTTAATTCGGGTGGACGATCGATATTATCGTCCGATTGATTTTGCTCCATTGATTGGTCGATTGATTTCAAAACCTGGTTATAGTACGTTTTCTGAGGCTTGTCGGTATGATGTGCCGATCGTTAGTCTGACTCGTGAAGGCTTTGCAGAAGCGCCAATTTTGATTCAAGGTATTCAAGATTGTATCCCCCACCAAGTGATTGAGACGGAGATATTCTTTACGGGGAAATGGGAGTTTTTGCGAGAGCCATTGATTGTGCCACTTACGGACAAACGGCTTACAAAAGATGGGACGGAGACGATCGCCCAGGCTGTTGTGGAGTTCTTTGGTTAGAGGACGTTTAAAACCCTTTAGTTGTTATCGAAGACCCGATCCCCCTAAATCCCCCTTGTGAAGGGGGACTAAGAGTTGGATTCTAGTTCTCCCCCTTTTCTATTTCCCTCTCTTTTCCAGTTCCTCCTTCACAAAGGGGCTAGGGGGATCGGGTTTCAGTCGTCACAACCTTCGATGTTTCAGACACCTTCTAAATCAATTCAAACTATACTTTTTCTCTAATGCCGATCGTGCTTCTTCTCGATCGTCAAAATGAATCTTTTCAGTTCCAATAATTTGATAATCTTCGTGGCCTTTCCCGGCAATCAATACACCATCGCCAGGATTAGCATTCGCGATCGCATTTGCAATAGCTGCCGCCCGATCGATATTTACAATAGCCGCCACATCCCTCGGAATTCCCGCTAAAACATCCTGCAAAATTTGGTTTGGATCTTCAGTTCGTGGATTATCTGACGTAACAATTGCTTGGTCCGACAATCGGGCTGCAATACCTCCCATTAATGGCCGTTTAGTCCGATCGCGATCGCCGCCGCAGCCAAATACACAAATCATATTTCCAGCAATAAAAGGTCGTGCTGCCGTTAATAGATTTTCTAAACTATCCGGCGTATGGGCATAGTCCACAATCACACTGACATCTTGCCGATCGTTCACCTGCACGCGTTCCATTCGTCCCGGCACCCCGATAAATTTAGGAAATACGGCCGCCATTTCGGCTAAATCTAATCCCAAGGCCAAACCTGTTCCAATACCCGCTAGAAGATTGGCAATATTAAACTGTCCAACTAACGGCGATTGAAATTCAACGCTTCCCATTGGAGTATGCAATTTTCCGCTTACACCATTCCCGGTATAAACAACATCAGTGATATATAAATCCGCTTTTGTTTCAGTACTATACGTCCAGACCCGATCGCCCAATCGTTCAATCAATCGCTGACCATAGTGATCGTCTTTATTAACGATCGCTCGTCCGCGCAAATAGGTGTCACTAAATAGAAGTGCCTTTGCTTCAAAATACTCCTCCATATCTTTGTGATAATCCAAATGATCTTGCGTCAAATTTGTGAATACTGCCACATCATATTGACAACCCAATGCCCGACCTTGGGAAAGTGCATGTGAACTGACTTCCATCAAACCATAGTCACACCCTGCTTGAATGCCTTCATTCAATTGCTTTTGAAGGTCGATCGGAAATGGTGTGGTATGAGTTGCGGTTTGATTAAACCCTTTCCATCTCGTATATAGCGTCCCGAGCATCATGGTCATCTTGCCAGAGCGATCGAGCAAAAATTCAATAATATGAGTTGTAGTAGTTTTGCCATTCGTTCCCGTCACGCCCACCATTTTGAGCCGATCGGTCGGGTTGTCATAAAAGCTCACCGCAAGACGCGCACAGACTTCAGACGGGTTTTCGACGGGGATGAGCAGTTGATCCGTTGCTTGGTTGTTAGTCGCCGCCGCTTCGGAAACAAGGGCTGCGATCGCTCCAGCCATCGTCGCACTTTGCCAAAAATCTCCACCATCAACGTGGGTTCCAGGAATTCCGATGAAGAGATCTCCGGGTTTTGCGGTATGGGAATTGGTGGTTAGTCCAGTGACTTCAAGCTTGAGTGCAGGATGCTCAAGGTTTGTCGAAATTCCGGCGGTGGCGAGTAAGTCCTTCAACAGCATGGGCAATTCCTTCAAATCATCAAATGAATCAGACTCAATCCATTAGTATCTATCAAATTGTCCTATCGTTTGTCTGTAACGTAAATGGCTGTAGCATTTGGGTAATTTGTGCGATCGAAGCCCGAGGAGATTGCCGTGGTGTGGGCAATAGCGCTCCGGAATCGGTCTGAACGTACAGTACAGGAATCTCGTATTGGTAAGCTTGGAATGCTGCTTCATCTTGGGTAATGTCGCGAACATCAAGGCTGAATTCGATCGTGTCAATCGATCGAAGCTTTTCTTCTAGTCCTTCGCAAAGATGACAGCCTGGTTTGCTGTAGAGAATTAGATTCATAAAATGTTAGATTATTGTGCTAATGTCCCGTTCCCCTAAATCCCTCTTATCAAGGGGAACTATGAGTTGAATTCTAGTTTAAGTTGAATTCCAGTTCCTCCTTATGAAGAGGGCTAAGGGGATCGTCCTATTTCTGATTTGTTACAGAATGAAGCCCGCATTCTTTTTTCGTGGCATCTTCCCACCACCATCGACCTTCGCGCTCGTGCTGATTCGGTAACACTGGACGAGTACAAGGCTCACAACCAATACTAATGAATCCACGTTCATGGAGTGGATTGTATGGGACATCCCAAGTGCGAATGTAGAGCCAAGTTTCTTCCGATGTCCAGTTTGCCAAAGGATTAAACTTCACTAAATTTTTGCCAGGTCCAGAAAACCCAGGGTCAGCTTGCACAGCGGGAACAGAGTCTCTAGTGGATGGGCTTTGGTCTTGGCGTTGTCCCGTAATCCAAGCATCCATGGTCGCGAGTTTCCGACGCAATGGCGCAACTTTCCGCACCGTGCAGCATTCTTTGTGGCCATCCTCGTAGAAACTAAAGAAGCCTTTCTCTTGTGTGAATTTTTCTAAGGCTTCAGTGTTGGGAGACATGACTTCAATAGTGATGCCATACTGTTTACGAACCCGATCGATATACTGATAAGTTTCGGGATGCAAACGGCCTGTATCTAGGCTAAAAACCTTAATGTCTTTTTTGATTTTGTGAGCCATATCGATCAGCACGACATCCTCTGCGCCACTGAAGGAAATGTAAATATTATCAAATAAGCTTAAGGCTTTTTCCAGGATTGCTTGAGGACTTTTGCCCGTCAGTTCGGCCTCTAAGTTAACAACATCTAAGCTAATGGCCTCAGGGATGGCGATCGTAGTGGACATAATCTGTGTTCTCTCTAACTCAATGCATGACATTCTATCAAGCTGTCTGCACTTAGATTCGATTTTCATCTTAAATCCAAACCGATCGCCTCCGTTGTGTTCGATCTAGGGCTTACGAATTTGCAGCATTTGATTGCCACCTTTTTGAAATTCGTACTCAACGGGCACAATTTTTACATCGAACCCTTTTTCCGAAAGATTTGTAATAACGGCATCGACATAGGGCGATCGAGAACAGTTGAGTTTTAGCAATGGAAAAATGCGAAGTTCTTTAGAAACGCGCAAAAGTTCATGAATTGAGTCAAGATGAAACTCAAGGGTGAGTTGATCTGAATATAAAAACAACAAATGAGAACTCAGGCACAAATCAAATTGATTATCGGTAAAGTCTAAGCTAGGCAATGACTCAGCTCGATACCGTCCCGCTTCTTTCCCTAATTCATAATCCACCAAGAAATCTTCCATGGCACCAAGTCTTGCCTGACCTAATTCATCAACATTTTGAAAGTTTTTCCAAATATATCGATCGGGATTTTGTCTGACTTGGGAAATTACTGTTTTATAGGTGTCTTCGACCCGTTGCCGAATCTGATCGGACGAAAATTCATATACAGGATCGATCGACACAACAGAATGATTTTGCTTCGTCATTTCAGCATTAAAGCTTGCCGGACCATCCCCACAACCAAGAATGTTTGAGTTTAGATCTGCATCCGTCAGACTAAACATCAATTTGTATTCTTCTAACGTTCGGCCCCAAGGGACAACTGTACTGAGTTTCATAATATTCCGATCGACGTTCCTAAACTAACTGCAATTGTACGTTCTCTCCGCGCAGTCACGCCATCATTAACCGCCTGACTAAAGTCCCCGTGTCACCGCACTGCCTGCTCCTTGAAACATGATCCAGGATAGGAAAAAATTTGAAATAAAAATTGCCAGTAACGAGGTCACCACCGCTGTTGTTGTTGATTCGCCAACGCCTTTCGCCCCGCCCGTTGTCGTCAATCCCCAATTGGTTCCAATAACCGCAATCAGAAACCCAAAGACGATCGCTTTCAAAGGCGCACTACACAAATCCCACACGGTCAAAAACTTTCGTGCCGAATCTAAAAACACCATATTTGGAATGCCATAGATTAAATTCGCCATCGCCATGCCACCTAAAAGTCCCGTCCCTAATCCCAAAATTGTCAACAACGGTAGCATCAAACAACAAGCCAACACCCGAGGCGTGACTAAATAATCGATCGGGTCTGTGCGCAACATATACAGCGCATCAATTTGTTCCGTCACCTGCATCGTGCCCAACTCCGCTGCAAAAGCTGAACCCACACGACCCGCGATCGTCACCGCCGTCAATACGGGAGCCAATTCTCTCGCTAAGGACAACGCCAGCACTCCACCAACCGCTGTACCCGCTCCAAAATTCAAAAACTCCCGCGCAACCTGAATCGTGAATACCATGCCGACAAAGGTCGAGGTCAATAATGCAATCATCAACGACTGCGGCCCAACAATAGCCATCTGTTCTATTGTGTTGCGGCGGTTAATTTTCCCCTTCGACAGATGGAGTACCACTTGCCCCATCAACAGTAGCGCCATCATCATGCGGTTGAACCACAGGGAAAAGGGAGACTTTGGGGTGGATTTTTGAATTGATTTTCGGCCAGGGTTGTCAATCATTCCACAAGTTAGAAAAGCTAAAATATTACGAGACTAATTGTCGCTCATTCATGAGATTAACGTGTTTGGGACCGATCGTACGGCAACTTTCCCATTCCCTTCTTTCCCGATGTGCCCTACCGCTCGATGGATTAGCCCATGGCTCAACTACGTCATGAAATCTTGATATTTATGATCCCTTGCGCTATTTTTACGATCCCCGATCGCTTTTATGTCACGAAATTCTGACATGATGATCCCCGTATCCCTATAAAAATGGTAAAACCCTCACAAATTGATAAATCCGATCGGTTGATTTCCAACAGAAATAGCCCCACTATGGCCTCAAGTAACGGGATCGAGCAATGGGATCACACAATCTCATTAATCAATGAGGATGATGCAGTTGAGCTTAGTTCGTGATCCCCAGTCTGAGTTTGATTAAGGACTTGGTTCTAAGTTACGAGTATGAAAAATCATCTTCTCAGAGGTCTAAACCCATGAGCGCTCAAATTCCTTTAGAAGATATGACTCTGCGTCAATTGCGCCGTGTTGCAAGTGCAGTCGGGGTTTCGCGATACAGCCGAATGCGGAAAGATCAACTTTTATCATCTATTCTTGACAAGCAAGGTCCGGCCCAAACTATGATTGAAGCCTCAAAGTACGGTTTACAAGCGGTCTCGACGGTAGATTTATCGTTGGCCGATGTGGATGATTCCTTTAAGGGATTGCCCAATGGTTATGGTGATAGTCGCATCGTAATTTTGCCTCGCGATCCTCAGTGGGCCTATGCGTATTGGGATATTTCTAATCAACATAAAGAAGAATTACGTCGTCAAGGCGGCCAGCAATTAGCCCTACGGCTGTTTGATGTGACGGATTTAGATTTGAGTATTCAGTCGCCTCACAGCGTTCAAGAGTATGGCTGTGATGAAATGGCTCGTGAATGGTATTTGCCTTTGCCCGTAAGCGATCGGGAATATCTATTAGAAATTGGATATCGAACTTGGGATGGTCGCTGGTTGAAATTAGCCCGATCGGAATCTATGCGCGTGCCTCCGGTTTATCCATCGGATTGGGTTGAAGATCAATTTGTTACCTTGGATTGGGAAGAGCCATTGGAAGGCAAGAGTGTATTGAAACTAGTATCTCCTAGTCAAAAAGCGAGTGAAAGTACAACGGCTTATCAAGCGCAAACTGAACTTCATAACCATATCTTCGGCATGGTCGGTGAAGTGGAAGCTCAGCGTGTTGCAGGTTCTCTCCATAGCTCTATGCAAGATGCTCCAAGCCCTGCACCCCATCTCGATTCTGTAAGTTCCTATGTGTTCCCATCGGGCGCTGGGTTGTGGGCTTTACCGACGTTCTCTGGTTTGAATATGTCGGGCATTGGCCTGTCGTCTGGAGAATTGGCAAAACCACAGCCGCGTAAGTTCTGGTTAGTTGCTGATGCGGAATTGATTGTTTATGGTGCGACGGAACCGGATGCAACGGTGTATGTCGATGGTGAACCGATCGTACTTAATTCTGATGGGACATTCCGATTTCAGATGTCATTCCAAGATGGTCAATTGAAGTTCCCGATCGTGGCTGTGGCGGCGGATGGTGAACAAAATCGATCGATACGGATGGACTATGAGCGAACTACGTCCGATCGTCGCACGAATACTAAAGCTGAAGCCGTGGAAGAATGGTTTGCAACTCCTTAGATTGTGTTTTCCGAAATGGGGAGTAAACGGCTTGTAATTATAATAATGAATGATTAAATCTCGTTCATGGTCAAGAAATTGATTCTCCCTTCCAATCCCCTTCAGTGGATCCGTAGAGTATTCCATTGAAGGGGATTTTTTGCTGATTGTGTTAACGATCGATCATTGTTTTGCCGACATCTTCGCGACATAGATTTCTTTTAAAACCTCCTGCAAATCTTTTTCTGGACAATGTTCCAGAAGTTTATAGAATACTTCCAACAGCTTCAAGGCACTGTCGCCCATCATAGGACTCAAGGCCCAAACATCTTCTACCCAGTCTTGAGGAACGGTCTCATCAAAAACAAGTCGTTCAAATAAAAGTTTGATTTCAGATTTTTCAAGGGCCATGACGATCGCAACTATCATTCAAAATGAACGCTTTAACTCTACCGCATGTCAGTCCGATCGACAGAGTGAAACAAAAAATCTAGTGTCATTCCTATACCCTAAACAGTTTGAAATAGTTCCGATCGTTCTACTGATACCATTCGGATTAATTGATGCATCGAAATCCGTGCCTCCTCGCTATTATCGATAACCACTTCTTTTTCAGGATGAAATAACGCATCCATGATCGGAATCACTTCCGTATCTAAAGCTTCTCGAAAAACTTGTGCAGGCAAAACTAAATGCGAACTCTCTCGCAAATCATATAAAAGCAATAGTTTTAAACTTTCGGGTGTCACCTGCGCCATCGCTAATGGACGCACCCAACAGCGCGATGGCTTCCACCCGGTCAGCGACGATCGTTCTGGCACCATCTGCACCACTTCTCCGAACAACCGTAAGTCCCCTTGTTCTAGGCAAACGACTTGATTTGGTGAAAATTGAACTAAAGATTCTAAATCCACGATCACAAAACTATCCTAAATATCTTATCCAGTCTAATCTAGTTAAATTAATTTAGCAGCTTCCCACATCGCAAGCACCAATATCACAAGCTGCTAGATCACAACTGGCTAGATCGCAATCGATCGCTTCAATTGTATCTGAGGTACAAGGCAAATCAAATATCTCCAAACTATCTCCCAAACAACCGCAGTGAGAATTCAATGAATCGCAGAAACGAGAATTTCGATTGTTTTTATTCCGATCGTCGTCAAGTCTTTCATATTCCGGTCGATCCTGATCATTTCGACTCGCCATAATCGTCAAATAGGCCGATCGGCAATCTCGAAACCGTTGGCGACTATCTGGCCAAGCATCTGACAACCCTCGCTCTAAAATAACCCGTTTCACATACTGAGAACAAGATTCACTTCCATGTAGAACTCGATGGGCACAGGAAAAACCCTTTAAAGGAGATAAATATCGTTGATAGCCCACAATCAATGTCGCTGCTACATGACTCGGCCAACGAAAGCGATCGATCGATGAAGAACCCATAACAAATCTCTAAAACTTGCTCCCGTTTAGAATTCCCCATCAACTCCCGATCGATCGCCTTTCATTCCAGACCATCTTTAAAACCCGTTGCTATAACCCCATTGATATTAAGTGCGATTAGTTTACTCAGCACCCTTAGGCTTCGCCTTATTTAACCGAAGCTGACGACCCATCCACTCGGTTGAATCCAACGCCGCGATCGCCGCATCCTCTGCCGTATCTTCTGCCATTTCCACAAATGCAAATCCCCGAACCCGACCCGTCTCACGGTCAGCCGGAACCGAAACGCGCTTAATTACTCCATATTCCGCAAAAACTTCGCGCAGATTTTCTTCGGTTGCCTTGTAGGGCAAATTTCCAACATAAATCGTCATGGCGTAACCTTCTGAGCACAAGATAATAGAAATTGTGTTTGTCCGCAGGTCAATTTACTGTCAATTTACTGCGACATACGGTGCTTATGCTAACCAATATAAGGAATAAAAATAGTTTCCTTGATAACAAACTAAAGGCATTAAACGTTAAGTTTTGAATCAGATATCAGGTCTATTGATAGGTCAGATTGATCTATCAGATTAGGGGACAGTCATTTTAAGGCGGTTCTCCCCATAAACTTTTCCCTGGAAAACCCTTAACGACTCGCGCTACTATTACAGACGTGTGCAATCCCTGCCTACTTCTTACTTACGGAGTATCTACTCGTGCTGAAGACGCTTGTTGCTGATTTCAAGATAATTTTCGATCGCGATCCTGCCGCCCGAAGTTGGCTAGAAGTCATTTTCTGTTACCCCGGCTTCCAAGCGCTCCTCATGCATCGGCTAGCGCATCGCCTGTATCAATCGCGTTTACCCTTTTTCCCTCGATTGATTTCGCATATTGCCCGATTTCTTACAGGGATCGAAATCCATCCTGGCGCGACGATCGGCCATGGGGTTTTTATTGATCATGGCATGGGCGTAGTGATTGGTGAGACAGCCATTATTGGTAATTATGCGCTGATTTATCAAGGTGTAACCCTGGGTGGGACTGGAAAAGAAGGCGGTAAACGACATCCAACCATAGGCGAAAATGTGGTGGTTGGAACGGGGGCAAAAGTCCTGGGAAATATTGAAATTGGTGATAATGTGCGGATTGGTGCTGGCTCCGTTGTATTGCGAGATGTTCCGTCAGATTGCACGGTGGTGGGCGTACCTGGGCGGGTTGTTTATCGAGCAGGTGAACGGGTTGAACCGCTAGATCACAACCGTCTGCCTGATTCCGAGGCTCAGGTGATTCGGGCATTGCTCGATCGAATTGAGTCGCTAGAAAATCAAATGAATGAGATACAGACCCGCAAAACGATCGAAGTCTGTTATGCCATGGAAGCGGTGCCTTCAGGGGGGATGGAAAGTGACGCGAATCTTCTGCCGCCGCATACTAGCCCGATCGTGGACGGCAGTATCAACCTCACGCCGCTCTCCTGTAATTTAGTAGACAAGGCAATTAATGAATTTTTAGATGGTGCTGGAATCTAGTATGGGATTGATTGAGCTTCACCATTTGGGATTACGGCTCGGACAACGACTCGATCGCAAAGGTAAGGTTCTTACGCCTGGAACTTCTGTTTTACGGGATGTCTCTTGGACTATTCAATCGGGCGATCGGGTGGGTCTTGTGGGCCACGCGGGTTGCGGCAAAACTTCATTACTGCGGCTACTCAATCGTCTGATTGAGCCAACGGAAGGTAAGCTCCTCTGGCAAGGGACTTCCTATAGAGACGTTCCCATTAGTCGTCTTAGACAAAATATTCTCTACGTTGCACAAGAACCCAAACTCCTCGGCATGACTGTTGAGGCTGCGATCGCTTACCCACTTCAATTACGGGGTCTGGAATCCACCCAGATGAAAACTCGATTGAACTACTGGTACAGCAGATTTGAGCTGTCTCAAGAACTATTACAAAAAAAAGAAGTTGAATTGTCTCTCGGACAAAAACAATGGGTTTCTCTCGCTCGTACCCTTGTGATTGAACCGACGGTTTTGTTGCTGGATGAACCGACAGCGCCACTAGATCCACAACAATGCGATCGACTCTATAGAATTTTAGCCGAGTTGCCTGAAACAACCCTAGTTGTCGCCAGCCACCAAACCGATTGGCTCCAACGACTGTGCGATCGGGCCTTGGTTCTTCATCAACAGCGCGCTACAGAATCGGTTGACTGGTTAGCGATCCAGCAACAACTTCAGTCCTCAATGCCGTCCCCAGATGATGGGTGGGATTAAGTCCATTTCCCGTTAGTCCCTCTAGATTGAGCCGATAGCCGACATTTCGGACGGTTTGAATCAGGCCGAGCTGATGGGAATCAGTTTCGACTTTTTTCCGTAATGAAAGGACATGGGTGTCTACTGTACGGGGATTGTCGATTTCATCTGGCCAAGCGCGACGCAATAGCTCCGATCGGCTGAGGGGCGCACCATTGGCCTGGGCTAACACGTATAGCAAACTAAACTCTTGGGGCGTGAGTTCAATTTGTTGATTAAAGAAACGGATTCGGCGATGAACCAAGTCAATTTTCAAAGTCCCGTAGTCCAAAGCAGCGGGGGGCGTTGAGTTTTTGAGTCGTCGAGTCAGCGCTTCCACTCTCGCTAAGAACTCTTGCATCCCAAAGGGCTTGGTCAAATAATCATCCGCCCCCGATCGTAATCCCTTGACGATTTCAGCCTCTGTTGATTGAGCCGACAGCATCATGACCAATCCCTGCCCCTGCTGCTGCATCCATTGACAGAACTCAATCCCGCCACCATTGGGCAAATCATTACTCAAAATAACCAGTCGAGGCTGACGCACCAAAAATAAATCCTTCGCCTGACCACAGTCAACCGACTGAAACACTTGATAGTTCGCTTGCTGAAGGTGCCAACTCAGGAGCGATCGTAGGTGTTGATTGCCTTCAATGATTTGGATTGAAACAACTCCCACAGGATCCTCATGGAGTGAACTTACATTCACACAGTACCAAATTCATCCCTGGATTATTTGTAAAGCTAGTTACGTCTTCTGATTTAAAGTTGAAAATTCAAAGATTCTTACTTAACCGTTATTCCTTATTTTACTTGATTTTAAGAAAAATCAGATGTGCGATCGAACTATACGAATGGATAATTTAGAGACGTTATGATGAGTTCAGAACAGATCGAGCCAAATCGGAGGACGATCGTATGACAGTAGCTACCGATGGTCTACGAGCGACCGCACCTTTACGGTGAATAGACTTTAGAAGAATATTTAGATTATGACGACGGTACCGATCGACGTTACGAGCTTGAGGATGGAATCCTAGTTGATATGAGTGGCAAAAATCCGTTAAATTCCTGCATTGCCATTTTTGTATTGGGCTATCTCTTGCAACAAATGGGCGTTCCGTTAATGCTCTTAGCAATAAGTCATCAAGTCGAAGTCAAATCCACTCATGCTACGGCTCGGCAGCCTGATCTAATCGTCCATACCGTCGAGTCAGATGCAGCGATTTTGAGTGGGGGAAATTTCTACCGCTTGGCTATCCATCACCTCTATTAGTCGTTGAAGTAGCTTCTAGCACTTTAAACTAATGCTAAATATCGTAATCAAGACTATGAAGACAAGCCCTGCGAGTATGCCAACCGCGAGATTCCTTATAATGTGGAGTATTGATCCCGATCGGTCATGGGTTCACGATGGAAGCCTTACCGATCGTCAATACGTGTTCGAGATATTTCGGGGTGACGACATAATTACTTCTCGTGTATTTCCTGATTTCCATCTGACAGCGGCTCAGGTTCTAAGTGCAGGCCGTTAGACGTTTATCCTGATTTTTACAAGCTTTTATCATAAGTCTAAACGAGATTGAACTAAGTTTCAAACAGGCTGAACATCTTACCCAAATCAATATAATTTGTTAAGGTCAATATAATAATGGTGTAATCCCTACTTCAATTGTTAGCCTTTCGGCATCGATCGGATCTAATATATAAGAGTGACAAGCCTGTTCAAGTAGTTTCTCGAAATTCAGTCTATGCTTCAAGACTCCTTAACGATCCGCTACTACCAACGGCTCACCGACGCTTCGGTGGAACTATGGAATCGCGGGTATCGGTTTGATGACATTCGTCTCTATCTCGATGGATACATTGCGGCGCTTCGCCATACCGACACTCTGGAGGCATACCATCTCAATCGTCTTGAAGAAGAATTGATCCGCTATATGTATGATCCTTCTAACTTTGAAGCGCCTGAGCTTGAACCTGAACCTGAGTATCAACGAAATGGAGGAGGTCGCTTTTGGTAAATTGTCTACAGAATTTTAATCAGTTCGATCGCTTAAATTAATATCAAACAAACCCTCCAGTAACATCTAGTTGCGGAGGGTTTTTGATGGATCGCGATGGGGCGCTGAATCCTAATGGCGCAAGTGCCTACCTAAGAGGCAGATCTCTAAGATGCTAGTGCGACTTCGACCATTTGTTGGAGTTCGCCTTTTTGGTATAGCTCGATCAGAATGTCAGATCCGCCCAAAAATTCGCCATTTAGATAAACCTGAGGAATCGTTGGCCAGTTGGAGAATTCTTTAACGCCTTGACGAACCTCTTGATCGGCCAAGATATCGCAGGTTTCAAAGGGCACGCCGAGAGTGTTGAGGATTTGTACGACATTGTTCGAGAATCCACACTGTGGCATTAGTTTGTTGCCCTTCATGAAGACCATGATTTTATTGTCATCAACCATTTTTTTGATTCGAGCTTGGGTTTCAGGATTCATTGCGATTTATACTCCAGAGAATAAGAACGATTTTGGGTGAATTGCAACTAGATTCTAACTAAACTGCAATTAGACAGCGGCTTGGCTGGCTTCGGACGGTGTCATTGTGTTGAGCTGAAATGCGTGAATGGCTTCACTTTTGACGGCTTGATTGACGGCGGCGTACACCATTTGATGTTGCTGAACCCGACGTTTTCCCTCGAAGCTTGCGGACACGACGGTCACTTCAAAATGGGAGCCGTCGCTGCTCACTACTTTAACCTGAGAGTCCGGGATTTCGGATTTGATGAGGGCTTCAACTTGGTCCGGATGCACGATGTCTGCTCCTAATGTAATAGCTGTTGTTCAAGAGTGACGGTTTAACAGTGACGTTTGAACATTAGTGTCTAGTTTAGCAGTACCTCGGGACAGGGAACACTGATGGTTAATTCAAATCGTTTAACAATAGACATAGGAAGTTGCTATGAGCGTGGCCTTCACAGCCGGGTCTACGTCCCCTACCATGACCGCATCAATGACGGCTCAGGTTCGACATGTCCAGACGTTGATTACATCCTTTCATCCACTAATTGCGATCGAAACTGTCGAGGAAGAACGGGTGCAAACCTTGCTGCAAGGGGCGACGGCAGAGATGAGTATGCCGATGATGGAGTGGAGTATTGCCCATGGTTTAATCCGATCGTCGGCTTCTAGCGATAACCGTTGGCAACAGGACTGTCCGCCGGGAACAAACCGGATTAGTTACGATGGTACTCAAGATCCGAGTGCGGTGTTAAGTCAGATTAGAGAGCTGAATTTGAAGGCGATTTTTTGGCTTAAGGATTTTGCGGTGCATTTGGACGACCCCAAGATCGCTCGTCAGTTCCGTGAATTGGTCCAAAGTTTTTCTGAATCTCGATCTGCCATTGTGATTACGGGCGTTCATATGACATTACCTCCGGCGATTAGTCATGATGCGGTGTATCTAGATCTCAAATTGCCGGGTCGTGAAGAACTGATGCAGGCGGTTCAGGCGGTGATGCGATCGTTGCGGAGTAAATCCCGAATTCAAGTTGAGCTACAAGATGCTGATATTCCGCAGTTGGTTCAAGCGTTGACGGGAATGACCTTAAAGCAAGCGCGGCAAGTTTTGGCGTATGCGGCGATGGAGGATGGAAAGCTGACGATCGAAGATGTGGATAGCATTGTAAAGCGCAAGGCTCAGGTAATTCGTGAGGATAGTGTTTTAGAATTTTATCCGGTGGATAATACGCCGTTGCAATTGGGTGGATTTCATGGGTTGAAGCAGTGGTTGGCGCGTGCACAGCTTGGATTTACGCCCCAAGCGCAAGCTCTGAACTTGCAACCGCCTAAGGGGATTTTGATTGTGGGGATTCAGGGGTGTGGGAAGTCGATGTCGGTGAAGGCGATCGCAAAGGCTTGGCGGATGCCGTTGTTGAAGTTGGAAGCGGGCCGAATTTATGACAAACATGTGGGAGAGTCGGAGCGCAATTTTCGCAGTGCGTTGAATATGGCGGAGTCGATGTCTCCGGCGGTGTTGTGGATTGATGAAATT
>JAYUEU010000319.1:0-4377 GCA_043739065.1 Synechococcales cyanobacterium
ATTGACGACTTTCCGGCAGAACTTGCCCTGCCCATGCTTAAAGACTATATTTCAGTGAATTGGCTTAGGGTGAATGGTGGAGTTTATTCCTATATTGAGAAGATCTTGGCTCGATTCAAGGGGGAAATCATTCTTGATTCTGAAGTGAAATCTATTTCTAGAAGCCCAAATTGTGCTGTTGTCGATCGGATGAATGGCGATCGACACGAGTTTGATACTGTGATCTTTGCTACGCCGCCAGATCAGGTGATGGCGCTATTAACAGACCCGACTGATGCAGAAACTAAACGATTTTCACTGTGGCAACCGAATCATATTTTGACAACTGTTCATCATGATACTTCTATGTATGACAATCACAATATTCATCATCCTTCAGAGTTTGATTTTTTTCAGACCAATAGTCACTGGGGATACAATGGCTATCTGAATCAACTCAGTGACGTTTCATCTCCGCAGCAATATTTTCTGTCATTTGAATTGGAAGAATTGATTGCTAAAGATGCTATTATTCATGTCCAAAAGCACCATACTCCACTATACACCACTGAATCATTTAAATATCGAGATGAAATCGTCAAAACTAATGGCGAAAATCATACTTATTATGTAGGTGCGTATTTAGGCGATGGCTTACATGAAGGGGCGATCGCTTCTGCATTTCGAGTTGCTCGTTTGATTGGTTAGATTAAATTACTTGAGATTTACCGATCGGGTGAAGAGAACCCAACAAATTCCTCACCCGATCGGTAGAATCCATCACACCGAATTTGCCCAATCTTTAGCCCAAGCCAGCGTACTGTGAACCTGCCCTAGAGTGGACGCTTCGCAATATAATCGCAGCACGGGTTCAGTTCCACTAAAGCGAACTAGAAGCCAGCTTTCGTCTTCTAATCGGAATTTATAACCATCATCTGTTTGAGTTGAGACAACGGCTTTTCCGGCAACCGTTTGAATAGGGTTATTTTGCAAACTGGCTAATAGCGAATCTCGCACCGCCATGCTGGACAATGGTAAATCAATCCGATCGTAGGCTGCGTCAAACCCAGTTTTTTCTTGAATCGATCGGTGCAAGTCCGATAAATCCATTCCGGTTTTCACCACGATTTCTAACACATACAATGCAGCTAACAAAGCATCACGTTCAGGAATGTGATGACCATACCCAATGCCGCCGGATTCTTCGCCGCCGAGTAGTGCTTTAGTCGCCAACATTCGATCGGCAATGTATTTGTAACCGATCGGCGTTTCAAAGATTGGCAATTTATAAAAAGCCGCCGTTTTTTCAATTAACCCCGAACCGCTAACCGTTTTAACGACTTCGCCGCTGTAGCCTTTTCGCTCCGATAAATGTTCAATCAAAATTGGAATCAGAATTTGGGAACTCAGAAAATTGCCTTGACTATCCGCCGCTGCAATCCGATCGCAATCCCCATCAAACACCAAACCCACTTTTACCCCATTGCTTTTTGTTGCTGGAATAGTGGTGAGTAATTCATGCAAATACTTGGGTAAGGGTTCCGGTGCACCTCCACCAAACAATGGATCCCGCTCCGATCGGATTTCAGGCACATCAATGCCCAGCAATTGGGTTAACCCGGTCGAAGCTGCACCATTCATCACATCAACAAAGACTTGAATTTTTTCGCTTTGAATGGCAGATACGATCGCTTCCACATCAACTAATTTCCGTAATCCAGCACAATAGCTAGTCCAAGGATTAAAGGTTTCGAGTTTGCCTGGTGTTGCCGCCATCGGTGCAGGGGGATTGGCGATTAAGGCTTCAACCTTTGCCGTCACGTCCGAGGGAACCGATCCACCAAAGGCACCTTTGATTTTAAATCCAGAATAGCCGCCGGGATTATGACTCGCTGTAATTACAAATGCACCCAATACATTCATGGATTTGGCCGCCCAACTAAAGGCAGGTGTGGGGGCAAAGCATTCTGAAAGTAATACGTCGAATCCGCAGTTCTGAATGGTTTTGGCGGTGGTGAGGGCAAATTCTTCAGAGAGAAAACGCCGATCGTAACCCACGACAATAGTATTGCTTCCGGTTGTTGGACCGTAGGTTTCTTTAAGAACTTGCGCCGCCAATGGTGCGACAAATACTAGACGCTCAAAGGTAAAGTCAGCGGCAATGAGTCCACGCCAGCCATCAGTACCAAATTTAATCGGATTAATTGTTGTAATTCCGAGTGATTGTTCTGCCATAGGAGAAGAGACCTTAGAGTTAAAAATAATCCGTACAAGTTAGGCATGGGAACACCCAATTAAATTATTCTACAGTTCTGGTCCCTGCTCTTGGCAGAATTTAGAATTTAGAGGGCCGATCGTTGCAGTTCGCCTGCGATCGCTAGCTTCATTTCCCGCACAGCTCGTTCTAGACCGACCAACACTGCACGACTGATAATAGTGTGACCGATATTCAATTCTTCCATGCCGGGAAGCTGACCGACGGGATAAACATTCCAATAGGTCAACCCGTGGCCTGCATTTATTCTCAGATTCAAGGACGTAGCAATTTCACAGCCAAGCTTCAACACATGCAATTGCGCGGCCCGATCGTCCTCGTTTTTGGCCTCCGCATATTGCCCCGTATGCAGTTCAATGAACTTTGCCTTGGACTTGGCGGCGGCTTGAATTTGAGTCTCGTCGGCATCAATGAATAGGCTCACCGGAATGCCTGCCGATTGCAATTTATCCACCACGGCCATCATCCGATCGATCGGTCCCGCAATATCCAACCCGCCTTCAGTCGTGACTTCTTCCCGGCGCTCCGGCACCAGCGTTACATAGTCAGGTTTGATTTCTAAGGCAATTTTCACCATCTCGTCTGTCGCGGCCATTTCTAAATTGAGATGGGTACGAACCGTCTCCCGCAATAACCGCACGTCTCGGTCCTGCATATGACGACGGTCCTCCCGCAGATGCACCGTAATCCCTTCCGCACCCGCTAATTCGGCCAACACTGCCGCCGCGATCGGGTCTGGTTCGATGGTGCGACGGGCTTGGCGAATGGTGGCAACGTGATCGATGTTGACTCCCAACGTAGGCATGATGGCTCCTCAAAAATTCCTAAATCCTTCCCAGGCTAATCATTCTAGCGCCCACAGATCCAAAGCCTCGAAATTCGGTCCTGTGAGGTTCAACACTTTATGACAAAATGTTAAGTAGAGATTGACCTTCAGTTTAGCTGGATTTAGCCACCATGACTTCCACTCCATCCATTTCCAGTTTTATTCGTCACACAATTGATCGATTGATGGCGATCGTTGTTGCGATCGGTCTGTTGTTTTGCTTGAGTCAGCCCGCTCTGGCGATGGGTGGAACGCTTCCGACCTTAGACCAGCCTGCACCTGCCTTTACATTGCCGACGAATACGGGTCAGGGCAACGTCAGCCTTTCGGATTATCAGGGGAAATGGTTGGTGGCTTATTTCTATCCCAAGGATTTCACGTCGGGTTGCACATTGGAGGCGCAGCGCTTTCAGAAGGATTTGCAGAAGTATCACGATCGCAATACGGAAGTAATTGGCATCAGTGCGGATTCGGTGGATTCTCATGCGGAGTTTTGCGATTCGGAGGGCTTGAAGTTCCCCTTGTTGGCGGATGAGGATGGTTCGGTGAGTAAGGCGTATGGTTCTTGGTTGGGGGTTGTGTCGTCGCGTCACACCTTCATTGTTGACCCGGAAGGCGTATTACGATCGATTTTTCTGGGTGTGAATCCCAGTGTTCATAGCCGCGAGGTGTTAGCAAAATTGGCTGAGTTACAGGGTTAATAGAATAATGAACGATCGGCTTGATGGTCCTGAGACCCAATATATTGTCATTGCTGGGAAGACCGATCGGGTTGAGGCTGTGACGACATTGCGATTAGCTCATCCCGTTTAAAATCATCGCCGATCGTTCTAATGAATTCATCACTTCTTGAGGGAAGTCCATTTATCGCCCCCCTTCACCAACAGATTTTAGGGGCGATCGTTGCAATAAAAAATGTACGGCATTTATATAGGTTTCCACCAGCATTCCCATAGAATACGATCGTCACGCCCTTCTACTGCTGCCTCAACTCAAACCTCCTGGCACTGCTCCTACTCAGCAAAAAACTTCAATGACGATCGCAATATCTTTGTGCGGAGACAGATAACGTTTCTCTTGAGCGGTAGTAACCTACCTTCACTATGCACCAGAATCTTTCGATAGTCCGCTCCAAGCGAATTGTTAGCCCGCGCGATGTACAGCAGAACTAGGCTCATCGCCTAATCACCTTTCCAATAATAGATCTGTTGGGAAATAGCGACTAAAATCGCTAAAACCCCTACAGGGAGAGGGTTTCATGGCTTTTAATTGAAAATCCTTGAAACCCTCTCCCAGA
>JAYUEU010000320.1:0-13904 GCA_043739065.1 Synechococcales cyanobacterium
TATGCATTGCGTAAGTTGTATCACGATACCGATCGGCTAATTATGGTGAAGTATTCGTCGCCGACCTGTGGACCTTGTCATAGTTTGAGTCCGATTTTAAGTAAGGTTGTGGGTGAGTTTGAAGGCCGAATGCATTATGTTGAAATTGATATTACGGAAGATCCTGAAATCGCTGAGTCAGCGGGTGTAGTGGGTACTCCGACTATTCAATTTTTTAAGAATAAAGATAAAGTTGCGGAACTTATGGGTATGAAGTCGAAAAGTCAATATCGGGAAACGATCGAGACTTATATTTAATTTATTTGAATTGAGAAAGAGAGCGATCGTTTTGTTGAAGGGACGATCGACTCTTTTCCTAAGAATTTAGTTTTTGGTGGGTGGAGAATTTAGGGGAAAACGATCATTGCTTATGGAATTTGTTAGAATAAATTTAGTGTTAATGTGAGTTCTCTAATGTTCAATCAATTAACGATTGCTCAGGTTCAGGAACAGTTGCCGCTGATGGCCAGCCAGCTTATGTTGGAGCCGACGGTTATTATGCAAGATGGACAGCCTGTGATGATTGCGTTTAGTGTTGAGCATTTCCTATCTTGTTTGGAAACTGCTGAAATTTTAGCTGATTCAGAGTTGATGGCCAATTTGAATGGTGGAATTGGCCAAGCTAACCGTCGTGAGTACTTTGACTTAGCGGATATTAAAGCTGAATTGGGATTGTAATCGATGAGTTATCGTGTAGTTTTGACGGCAGAGGCCAAGCTACTTTTAGAGAGAATTCGCGATCGGCGTGAGCAAAAACTATTGTTTTCTCGGCTGGAACAGTTGCAAGAAAACCCTGAGCAACAAGGGAAAGGTTTGCGGGGAGATTTGTCGGAGTATCGGAGTATTCGAGCGGTTGGACAGCGCTATCGAATTATTTATCGAGTTGAAAATGCAGAAGTATTGGTGGTTGTATTGGCAATCGGACGACGACAAGAGGGCGATCGTCAAGATGTCTATCAAATTGCACAAAAGTTGGTCAGCACCTTTGAGTTAGATGAGTATTTGGAGGAGGAATCGCCTGATTTGGACGATCGAGATTAATTGGACGATCGGACGTTGTTTACCGAAAGCTAGTTTTTGGTGCGTGTAGAATTAGGGGAGAGGCACGGATATAATCACAAGAGAATTTTGAGGATGATGATGGCAGAATTAATTATTGACCTAAATCAGGCGGGATTAGATTTAGAACCAGATGAACTCGAAGCTTATAGTCTGAGGCTAGTGGAAGAGCTGCGAAGTGATTTGGCGGAAGATGCTGGGTTGGTTAGAGAAGAGACGATTCCTGATGGTGCAATGTCTGGAGCCGCCGCATTGGTTTTGGGAGTGCTAAAGGCTGAAGTGTCGATCGCAAATGTTGGTAAGGTTCTGAAGTGGTTGTGGACGTTGAAACCGAATGTGGTTCAGAAGATCACCTACAAAAAAGACGGGCGTGAGGTTGTGCTGGAATATCAAAATTCGGCTCAGCTTGGAGAGCAAATCGAGGCTCTGAAGACAATTGATACGTTCATGATCCAGTTGATTCAAACGAAATAAGAACGATGGCACGCAAGGCTTTATTGATTGGAACAGGAACTTACTCACATAACTTTCAGCCCCTCAAATCTCCATTGGAAGATGTTCGGGTTTTGGGAGAACTTTTGAGGAATCCAGAAATTGGGGGATTTGAGGTGGAGATTCTGATGGATCTGCCCTCAGCAGAGTTGCGGCCTAGGATTGAGACTTGGTATTTGGGCCATGGCAGAGATGATTTTTCGTTGTTGTTTTTGGCGGGCCATGGCGTAAAAGATGGCGATCGTAAATTACATTTTGCGATGAAAGATACCCAAAAAATCGGTGAGAACTTAGTCAAGACAACTGCAATGTCGGCACATGATCTAAGTGAATGGATGAGGAAATGTCCGGCAAAGCGGCAAGCTGTTATTTTAAATTGT
Organism: Synechococcales cyanobacterium; assembly: GCA_043739065.1. GTDB lineage: Bacteria > Cyanobacteriota > Cyanobacteriia > Leptolyngbyales > Leptolyngbyaceae > JAAFJU01. The sequence continues at coordinate 1,971 of JAYUEU010000320.1, forward strand.
TGTTTTAGTGGGGCATTTGGGGATCTTGTGCCGATGGATGATGGGGCGATCGATGTAGAAGAGATTTTTGGGCCTGAGGGACGGGTGGTGATGACGGCGACGAGTTCGATGGCTTATGCCTTTGAATCGAAGGGGCGAGAATTATCAATCTATGGCCATTATTTGGCGGAAGGGCTGAGAACGGGTGCAGCGGCAACCCATGGAAGTGATCAAATTACGCTGGATGAGTTGCATCAATATGTCAGCCAGAAGGTTCAGTTGGAGGCTCCGGCGATGGTGCCCCAGTGGTTTGCGAAGGGAGCAAGTCAGGGATTGCGGATTGCAAAGGTCGCGATCGGGGATCCCAGACGAAAGTATGAAGTCGTTTTTGAGCAATTGGTTCAGCAATTTGGGGAAGAGATTAGAGGTTTTGGACTTAGTAGGCTCAGACTGTTACAAAGACAGTTGAACTTAGAAGACTCTGCTGTTGCGGAAATTAAAGATCGCGTTTTAGAACCCATTCGATTACGTAAGGAAAAGATTAGTGAATATCGTGAAATTTTCACTGAAGGAGTTCAACAGGAAGGATATCCATTTGATGAAACCCAGCTTCAGAATCTGACGGAGATTAAAAAGCTCTTGGGACTTTTGGATGAAGATGTTGCAGTGGTGGAAGCTGAAGTTCTTGCGACATTACCTCCTAGTGATCATCATGCTGAGCCTGTAATTGTAGAATTCGATCGCCTCGAAGAACTTCTTGAATCACGAAAATGGAAAGAAGCTAATGATGAAACATTGCGCTTATTTTTAGTAATGGCAAATCGTAAACTAGATGAGAAATTACATGCTTGGATGATTCGTCAATTTTCCCAGAATCATTTGAATACGATCGATGCGCTATGGTCACAAGCCAGTAGTGGTAGATTTGGATTGGGTATCCAAGGAAGATTGTTTTCAGAAGCTTTTGAACCTCTTGAAATGCCTCGACCTGAAGTATGGCCATTATTTGATGAATTAGTAGATTGGCGTAGGGATTATGCGAATTTCTATAATTTCACTATCGACGCTGTTGATGGACATTTGCCTCATTGGCGCAGTCTGATTAGTGGTTGGGGTGTAAGCGATCGAGGTATTGCCTTTTTGAAGCGTGGTTTGGATTGTCCAACGATCGAGGTTGAGGTGGAACGTGATGATATTGAAGTGGATTGTCCAATCGATGCGATTCTTTTAAAATCTGAAAAAGGTGCAGATTACACAACATTACGCGATTTACTCAAGGCGGAGAAATGGGAAGAGGCCGATCGAGAGACCGATCGAGTCATGTGTGAGGTGAAGGGTAAAGATGCGGGGGACTATCTGACAGTTGAGGATATAAAAACATTTCCTTGTGAGGATTTGTTGACGATCGACAATCTTTGGGTGACAGCGAGTAATGGACATTTTGGGTTCTCAGTGCAGAAAAAGATCTGGGAGAAATGCGGGAGTCCTATGTCGTACAATGACGACTACGAGAAATTCATGGAAGCAGTGGGATGGCGATCGGGAGATGACTTTGTGAGCTACAACCATTACAAATTTTCATCCACTCTTTCTCCGAGGGGCGAATTACCGATGGTTAGGGAGTATACAGTGAGTGATGTTGGGGGGTGCTGCTGGAGGGGTTTGGCGAGTTACTCTTTTCTCGCGCAGCGACTTGTAAACTTTAGCACGCCTGCCTTTCAGCCCGAAAACAAGAATAAGTTATAGCCTCAGTTCCTACGACATAATGCCCTTCCTAGTGATCCGTTACCTGGCACCAACTCATTTTCCTCCTGTTTGCAAAAAATAGTGAACACCGGATTTATGTCGGATATGGTGGAAACTCATTGGCTGTAACGAATTTCTTCGCCACCTTTTGAATTTCCTCTGTGGGCAGATCCCACTCTTCCCAGAGAGATTTCTGTCCCGGACTGACCTTTTTCGGTTTGCCCTTAGTTTTCAACTTCTTCAGTAGCTTACTGCCCCAGTGATTTCTCCGTTCCGGCTTAGGATTCGGCTTATATCGCTCACAAAATCGCCGATAAGCCTTCGCACAGTCTTCCAACGTTTTCCCTAAGGCCAGAAACGCCAAATGCCATCGGGTTAACCCGTCATCGGTCAACCGTTCGTAGCTGCCATAATTGCTAAAATCATAGAAAAATCCCCGCTGCATTCCCGCCGCCTTAGGATTCGCATGAATGTATCGCAACGTATTCAGCACCCGCTGATGATCACTGCCCGGAAACCCCACAGCATGAAAGCGCTTCTCCCAGAAATGCCCCGTCCGATTCATCATCCGGTTAAAACACATAGCAGTATACCAATTTAGCAAATGCATAATATTCGATAATTCACTCGGCACCTCCGGCTCCATTAGGTAATGCACATGATTGCTCATGACACATATGCCGTAGAGCTTAAAGTTATACTTTTGTTTACATTTGTTTATGGCATACAGCAATACCTCACGACATTCAGCACGTACCAGTTTGAATTCACGATTGTTACACCGGGTAGTGACGTGATAGCAAGTGTTGGAAAGGAACGATCGGGGGGTTCGCATGATCGTATTTACAGAAGATTTAGGAATGATCTGTTCTTTCGCTAGGCTCGATTCCCCTAAATCCTCCTTAAAAAAGAGGGACTAAGAAGTAGTTTTGATATTGTTGTTTATGTTTCAATTTATATTGATTTTCGATCCTGATTTCTATTCCGTTTCCCGTTCCCACTTTTTAACGGGGCTAGTGCGATCGGGATTGAATTGAGAATAGTGAATTCAATCCCGATCGGATGTTCACATAACTTTATGTTGCGAACCCCTATCACAAAATAATTCAGCAAATACCATATAAATTGTGTGTTTCCTATTCTCTTGGAGTATTCTAAATGACTGCAACTTACTCAGATCAAGAATTAAATGCGATCGTCAATGGCGCAATGCTGATTGGAATGGCGGTTGCAATGGCGGATATGGGAATTATCTCCACCGCGATCGAAGCAGCAGCCCTGAGCAAAGAGATCCTAGGAGCAGCGGCTAAATTTCCTAATAACACCGTGATTCAAGCCGCATTCTCCGACACTGCACTGCGCAATGGAAGTATCAAAATTAATAAGCCAGATGTTAAATCTGAAGACATTGCCACTGGTGTTTTTGTAACAAATGCGATCGCAGCGGTGAATAGCGTAGTCGCAAGTTTAGAAAACAAAGCTACAGCAGCAGAAATTCAAGAATACAAATCCTTCGTGTATGGTGTCGCAGAAACCGTCGCCAAGGCCGCAGGGAGTGGATTATTTGGCTCAGGCGATCCTAAGATTACTGACAAAGAAGCCACAGCTCTAGCGAAGATTAAAACGGCTATGAACGTTTAAATTACGATTTAGCTCATTATTTTAATATTACGATTTTGCCTAAGCTTACGGATTAAGGTAGGCTTAGGCAAATTCTTTGTATATTCCTATGGCTGTCCAATTCATCACATCCACTACTCCAGAATCCACAAGCCTTTCTCTCAAATTCATGTGGGTGGGTGTTGTAATGACCGCTTTTGTTGTGTTATTGGCTATTGTTGCGCCCATTTTGCAATCGATCGGCCTTCTTCAAGATCCAACTGAATTCCTCAACAATCCCGCTCAGGAAGCACCTTCAGCAGCCCATTGGTTTGGCACGACGAGGCTTGGGTATGACGTATTCTCGCGAACAATTTTTGGGATTCCGGCAGCATTGCAAGTTGTGGTCTTGTCTACAGTGTTGAGTGTGCTGATAGGGGTGCCCTTAGGAATGGTGAGTGGCTATTTGGGTGGGAAACTCGATCGGGCCATTCTATTTGTAATGGATACAATCTATACATTACCGAGTTTACTATTATCCGTCACCTTATCATTTGTATTGGGGCGCGGTGTTTTGAATGCTGCGATCGCATTAGCCATTGTATATATTCCCCAATACTATCGGGTAGTCAGAAATCAAACCATTAGCGTTAAGACTGAAGTGTATATCGAAGCCGCACAGGCAATGGGTGCGAGTACTTGGCGAATTCTGCGAAAGTATTTGCTGTTGAATGTAATTCAGAGTGTGCCTGTGATTTTGGCATTGAATTTATCAGATGCAATTTTGACCTTAGGCGGCTTGGGCTTTTTGGGTTTAGGATTGCCCGAAGAGACACCGGAATGGGGACATGATCTCAAAGAAGCATTAGACGGACTTTCGACGGGTGGCATTTGGTGGACAGCTTTGTTTCCTGGGTTAGCCATTACGTTGACGGTAATTGGATTATCGTTGTTGGGTGAGGGGTTGAATGAGTTGACGGAGAAGAAGGGGCGGTGAGCGATCGGCAAATTCAAATCAATTCTCTACCGAGACAGCCAACTCATGTCAACATCAGTAGGAATAATATTGCCAGGATTGAGCGGAAATAAGCTGCTGAAATAATCGTGTTGAATCGTGGAGAAATCACAGGTTTCGGCAATGCCTGGTAATTGATAAATGGATTGAACATAACGGCTGAGATTGGCATAGTCACGAATTCTACGGCGGCTACATTTGAATAGACTATAGTAAACAATATCAAATCGAATCAGAGTAGTGAACAATCGCACATCTGCTAACGTGAGTCGATCGCCCCATAGAAATTTATTAAGACCTAAATGAATCTCGATCGTATCCAATTGATCAAATAGTTCACTGACTGCTTGATCATAGGCCGTTTGGGTTTGTGCAAATCCACAGCGATACACGCCATTGTTAATACTATGGTAAATCACATCATTCCATCGATCGATCGCCTCTCGTCCTGCGATCGGATACAAGTCTAATTCGGGATTAGTGGCAAATGAATTAAATTCAGAATTCAATTGTTTGATAATTTCTGAACTTTCATTGTTCACGATCGTCTGAGTTTCGTCATCCCACAGAACTGGAACGGTGGCTCGACCAGAATAATTTGGAACTGCCGCTCGATACACATCCATTAATCGGTTGCCATGGCGATCGGGAGTTGCCAACAGCCAGCCTCCATTTTCGGGAGACGGGAGAGTGAGTGATACGGAAATCACACTTTCCAAACCTTTCAAAGCCCGAACTAGCAACGTGCGATGTGCCCATGGACAACTCATTCCAACAAATAGCCGATAGCGTCCAGCTTGAGCCGGGTAGCGCGAATCAGCACTGATGACTTGGCGAAATTCACTTTCAGGTCGGAGATATTTTCCATCGGTGCTACGAGGTGCAAGCTGTGCCATCATAGTTTTCCACAGGGTTGTCCAAGTGAAACGCCCGAGTTGAATGATAGATCCAGTCGGTAGACTTTTTGGCATAGTTTGACAGAATATTAGGCTTCTAGGAGTCGCTGATTCATCTACTATATTTCAATTTCTATTATTTCTATTAAAGGTAGTCTCCGATCGCTAGTTCATCTATGATAAAGGTATTTCATCTAAGTTTAGAATTGATACGATCGTTCCTGTGTCCTTTAATAGATCAGTTAATAAGTTAAAATAAAATGATAGAATTTACTTCTAGATTCAGGGTCAATAGGTAAATGCCACAAAAAATTCGACAACTGAAATCTAAACTTCAGAAAGCAGGTTTTGTTTTACTTAAAAAGCGAGGGAAAGGAAGTCATACTATGTGGGAACATTCTCTTCTGCTTAGTTTAGTAATCATCTCTGGAAAAGATGGTGATGATGCTGACAGATATCAAGAACGTGAAGTTCAAGATGCATTGATAGAACTCAACAAAGTAAAAGAGAAAGGTACTGATTCATGAACCATCCCTATAGCATTTTGATTCAATGGTCTGATGACGATCGGAAATATATTGCGAGTTTACCGGAGTTTGGACCTTACGCAAGAACTCATGGTAGTACCTATGCAGAAGCATTGGAAATGGCCGAAGAAGTGCTTGAAATGTTAATTGAATCCTATCAAGAATCAGGAAAACCATTGCCGATTGCACAACGAATAGAGCTTCAAATTGCTTGAGAGTTGGCAATCGTCTAGCAACTACTAAGACAAGTAGCTAGACGATCGCCCCCGAATCGTGGGAAAATGGTAAACTTTCCCATATGTTTGTTTAAGCGAGAAAACCCAATGCTAGAAACTTACCGTAGTCATCTTGCCGATCGTGCCAGTCAAGGCGTTCCAGCATTGCCCTTATCTGCTGAACAAACGGCTGAATTGTGTGAATTACTACAAAAGCCGCCCGCTGGAGAAGAAGAATTTTTAGTGGAATTATTGCGCGATCGTATTCCACCAGGAGTTGATCAGGCGGCCTATGTAAAAGCTGGGTTCTTAGCGGCGATCGCAAAAGGTGAAGTGAGCAGCCCCTTAGTCACTGATGTATATGCTGTAGAACTGCTCGGCACCATGATGGGTGGTTATAACGTCAGTGCCTTAGTTCAACTGATGCAAATTGAAAATGTAACCATTTCAACAGCAGCAACCACCGCATTATGCAAAACCGTATTAGTTTATGATGCCTTTAATGATGTTCAAGAATTAGCCGCAGCAGGCAATGCAAATGCAAAAACAGTAATGCAAGCTTGGGCCGATGCCAAATGGTTTACCGATCGTCCCACCGTTCCCGAAAGCATTACCGTTACTGTATTCAAAGTTCCCGGTGAAACCAATACCGATGATCTTTCCCCTGCAACCCATGCGACCACGCGCCCAGATATTCCATTGCACGCCATGGCGATGTTAGAAACTCGTTTGCCAGGATCGCTAGAAGTAATAGCAGAATTAAAAAAGAAAGGACATTCTGTCGCTTATGTTGGAGATGTCGTGGGGACGGGATCTTCGCGAAAATCTGCAATCAATTCAGTATTGTGGCATATGGGTGAAGACATTCCCTTTGTCCCCAATAAACGATCGGGCGGGGTTGTACTAGGTGGTAATATTGCACCGATTTTCTTCAATACCGCAGAAGATTCGGGTTCACTTCCGATCGAATGTGATGTCTCTGGAATGAATACAGGGGATGTGATTACGATTTATCCATACAAGGGTGAAATTCATAATGGAGATGTAATTACTAAATTCAATTTGAAACCCGATACTATTTTTGATGAAGTGCGGGCTGGCGGTCGGATTCCGTTATTGATTGGTCGGACGTTAACAGATAAAGCAAGAGTGGCGTTGGGAATGCCTGTGAGTGATTTGTTTGTACGTCCGCAGGTTCCGGCAGATACAGGCAAGGGCTTTACATTAGCGCAGAAGATGGTGGGTAAGGCCTGTGGGATTGCGGGAGTGCGTCCGGGAATTTCCTGTGAACCTCATATCACAACGGTTGGTTCACAAGATACTACTGGACCCATGACCCGTGATGAATTGAAAGAACTCGCTTGTTTGGGATTTAGTGCAGATTTAGTTATGCAAAGTTTCTGCCATACTGCGGCTTATCCTAAACCTGTGGATCTTAAAACTCATACGGAATTGCCTGATTTTATGAACGATCGGGGTGGTGTGTCCTTGCGTCCGGGTGATGGCATTATTCACTCTTGGTTGAATCGGATGTTGTTACCGGATACCGTCGGTACGGGTGGCGATTCTCATACTCGTTTTCCGTTAGGCATTTCCTTCCCCGCAGGATCGGGTTTGGTCGCGTTTGCCGCAGCATTAGGTGCAATGCCGTTGGATATGCCGGAGTCGGTGCTGGTAAGATTTACAGGTGAATTACAACCGGGCGTAACGTTGCGAGATGTCGTCAATGCTATTCCCTACGTCGCCATTCAACAAGGCAAACTTACGGTTGCAAAAGAGAACAAGATCAATGTGTTTTCTGGCCGAATTATTGAAATGGAAGGGTTGCCAAATCTGAAATTAGAACAAGCATTTGAGCTTACTGATGCAACGGCAGAACGATCGGCGGCAGGATCTACGATCGCCCTTTCTGTCGAGACTGTGAGTGAATATCTGCGTTCTAATGTTGCATTGCTGAAAAATATGGTGGCTCGCGGGTATGGCGATGCAAGAACGATTCTCCGTCGTGTACGCAAAATGGAAGAATGGTTGGCTAATCCAGTATTGCTCGTGGCTGATGCCGATGCTGAATATGCCGATATCATTGAGATTGATTTGAATGCGATTACAGAACCGATCGTAGCTGCTCCCAACGATCCCGATAATATCAAAACCCTTTCTGAAGTAGCGGGCGATCCGGTTCAGGAAGTATTCATTGGTTCTTGTATGACAAACATTGGTCATTATCGAGCAGCGGCAAAAGTACTGGAAGGCAACAGGGCGATCGAAGGGGTTCGTCTTTGGATTGCGCCGCCGACCCGTATGGATGAAGAGCAATTGCGCAAAGAAGGTATTTATACGACTTTCCAAAGTGTAGATGCTCGTACTGAAGTGCCAGGATGTTCTCTTTGCATGGGTAATCAAGCCCGCGTAGACGACAATACAACAGTATTTTCAACGTCAACCCGCAACTTCAACAATCGCATGGGCAAAGGTGCACAAGTGTATTTGGGTTCGGCAGAATTGGCAGCGGCTTGTGCATTGCTCGGCAAGATTCCTACAGCAACGGAGTATATGAGCATTGTGGGCGATAAGCTAAGTCCTTTGGCGAATGAGGTTTATCAGTACTTGAATTTCGATCGGATGTCGGGATTTGAAGATGAGGGGCGAGTTGTTTCAAAAGAAGATGAGGCGAAGTTGGCGGCGACTGTGTAATTAGGTAAATTTGGGCAAAAGGGAGGGGCGGTCGTTCTTCTCTTTTGCCTTGCGAATAACATAGATTCGGATAGAAATGCTACCGCATAAAGTTCTGTTATCGTATGATGGATTTTCTCGCTGACCAGTCAGAAGATCTTTCTGAGAAGCCTATAATGAAGCTGACACCAAGGTATTTCAGTCATGAAAGCAGAGTTGCTCAAACGCTTATTCCGGGCGATCGCTAGCGAAGACCAGCAGGCGATCGATTCAGAGACAGAACCCTACTTCTCAACACCTCCAGATATACGCTCTGAGCTAGTTCGGACAACTATAGGCGGTAGATTACGTTAGTATAATAATGATAATACTCGTAATAAGTAGTCCTTTAAGGAGACCTTATGGTCCATACCTATACGACGATCGAACTATTAGAAATTTTACAGGTCGAACAACAAGCCTGTATGCGAGGCGATCGGCTCAGCTTGAGTCCAGCGTCTCACGGTGTAAGTCCATTCATTGACAAATTTGTCGAATCGACTGGACTTCAGAGTTTCTCGGCTTATAACAACTTTCGCCGAACCATCCACGAGTATCAAAAAACAAACAACATCTCAGGTATCGTCTGGGAAAACATCACGTTATGGGGACGATCGATGCGGTTTCCCAGCATTCATGAACAGTTAGCGAGCCTAGAGTCCGACTTAGTGCTTCTAGCCAAAATGAAATCGCCGATTACCGTATTCTGGCAACAGGCGATTACTGGGTTGGATCTTTTTCTTGGATTACAGGGCGACAAAGTCTTTCAGAAGGCCACTCTAGATGATGTCGCCCGAATTTATCACCGCAGCCAATGGGCCAAGCTTTGTCACCAGGGCCGAGATGAAACATTTGAAATCATTCTGGAGCTGGGGTGGGGAAAACCAGAAGATTCAGCCGATCGCAAAGGATTTCCCGAATCAGGTAGCGAACGCATCCACGCAGTCCTACGAGGCAAACACCCTCTAGGCTAATTTCCTATATCTAGCAAGTGTTAAAACCAATGGAGAGAGTCGATTCTATGGACTAAAGGCTCTACGGACCAAAAAATGACCGGAATGCTACTTCATGCCGGATATGGCTAAAGGCTGGATCGTGCTGAGCTAAGTTCCGAACTGCTTGTGGAGCGTAGACCATGGCCTGAGAAAGACTATCGATCGCGTGAAGAACTTTACGAGAACCAGCATAAGCTGTGGCTTTACCATACCAAGCCGGAAAATTTTTCGGATGCAGGTCAACGGACCGATCGAAAGAATCAATAGCTTCATCATAACGTTGCATTCGAGACAGAGTATGACCGCGACTACTCCAGCCATAGTAACAATCGGGCTTAAGTGATAGCGCTTGGTCAAAGCTGTGAATAGCTTGGTCTAGATGACGAAGATTATCAAGGCACAGACCTCGGTTATACCAAGCTTTATAATTTTCCGGCTTAAGCTGAAGGACACGTTTAAAACACGCGATCGCCTTTTCATATTGATTAGCACGCATTAATGCCTTACCTCGATTATGCCAGCCTCGATAATTATTAGGATCGATCAAAATCACCCGCTCAAAGCACGCGATCGCACCCTCGGACTTATTTTGTTCTCCAAGACAGATCCCCTTCCCTTGCCACGCATCCACCAAATGGGGATCGAACTCAATTGCGGTATCAAAACATACGATCGCCTCCCGATAATTACTGAGGCGATGCAATCCATAACCACGCTCGATCCAAGTCAGCCCAGCCCGCGACGCACGACCTTGAACAACCGTCATCTCATCGTCACTACTCGCAGTAATAACAGGAGGCGAGACACGATTAGCATGGGATTCAACTACCTCAAGCGATGAGAAACCGTGGGTAAAGCCATCGGTTGTGACAACAGAATCTTTAGGGAAATCATCCGGACTAAGCCTTGTAGACTGTATTGAAGTGAGATTCATCCGTGAAGGCATTGCTGAAGGCGTCGTTAAAATTGATGGTAGCCAATGCGTTCCCAGTGTCATAGTCCAATTGGTTCCCGAAAATGATAAAGGTGCCTCACTCCTAAAAATGACTCATTTTTATAATTTTTACAATGGCTGTCGTTGAGTTTTATCAAAGCTTTAACTTAGGTATCCGATCGTTCATAGAATACGTAGACATTATGAGTAGATCGATCGTCAACGATCGACAAACCAGATAAAACAAACTCACCTAACCACTTGTGTTAAGGACCGATCTAGCCGTATCGTCTAGAAGACTTAGGCTAAACCATTCTGGAGAATCTCAGCAAAACCTTATGGGAGTCCCCCTCGTTGCTAATTATTACTTAACCTATCGTTGCAATGCTCGCTGTCATTTTTGCGACATTTGGGCGTTAGAGCCGAAGAAAGAAGCAGATTTTGAGACCATCAAAAAGAATCTGCACGATCTCAAGCGGCTTGGGGTGAAATATATCGACTTTACGGGCGGCGAACCGCTTCTTAAAGCTGAGGCTCCCCAGATTTATGCAGAAGCTAAGCGTCTTGGCTTCACCACCAGCATGACAACCAACACCATTCTCTATCCCAAGCGAGCAAGGGAAATGCAGGGACTGGTGGACTTCTTGAACTTCTCCCTAGATGGCGGAGATGCAGAAACCCACAACCAATCCCGAGGCGTGGCTATTTTTGACACATTGGTGGAATCGGTAAAACTCGCTAAAGAGTTGGGTGAATATCCGGTGTTGAACCATACCGTGACGGCCCAGAACTTTAATCGACTGGATGAAGTGGCCAAGCTAGCCCGTGAATTGGGTGCCCGAGTTTGGATGAATCCGGCCTTTACCGCCTATTCCAACTACAACTCAAAAAAGAATCCCAACGCCGAAATGGTGCAGAAGATTGAGGAAGTTGCCCGCAAGTTTGGCAGCGTCGTCGGATACAATAAAGCGGCATTGGCTTTCATTGAAGCAGGCGGTAATGACACGAAAAATCCACGCTGTAAGGCAGTAGATGCGGTCATTGCAATCTCCCCAAATGATGAGCTGCTGTTGCCTTGCTATCACTTTGCACAGAAAGGATTACCCATTGCGGGAAACCTCTACGATCTGTACAGAGAGTCAGAAGAAGTTGAAGAATTTCGTCAGAGCCAAGGTCAACTGGCCGTCTGCGAAGGCTGTACTGTATGGTGCTACCTAATTCCAAGTTTCTTCAAGGGTATCGACAAGTACTGGGTGTTGAATAGTGTTACCTATGTCGGAGAATTCCTGGCCCGAAAACGATTCCTCGCAGGGGTC
>JAYUEU010000321.1:0-6712 GCA_043739065.1 Synechococcales cyanobacterium
GAACATTCTTCTGAACGAAGGCATCCGCGCTTGGATGGCGACTCAAGATCAACCCCACGAGAAGTTTATTTTCCCAGAGGAAGTACTACCGCGTGGTAATGCTCTCTAAGCTATTTCGGATTTTAGAGTGTATTTAAAAAAGCAGGTGTGGCTCTATGGAGTTATGCCTGCTTTTTAGTTAGGGTCTGTACTCGGTTGGCGTATTTAGCACTACTTAAGTATTACAAATAATTTATTTTTGCGTCGCTTGGAATAACTGCCACCACAACCCAAAAAACTGTGTTAGCTTGAGTAGTAGAGGACCAGTTCCTCATGCCTTACAGCGTCAAGCCTAGTGTTTGAGTGTTGTTTGTGATTAAACGTCGTTTAGCAAATCGCGGAGGTGCTTATGCAAGATAGTCATAAATTCTTGGGTCTTCAGTTTGGTGTTGTCCGGCTGTGTGCCGGGGCTGTTCTTTAAGCTAGCCCTTTGAGTCTCTATTTGGTAGCTTGGCCTAGTTTGGAGTTCCTCCCGGCAGTCAAGGTTCCATCTGAGGACCCGCTAAACCGCTCTCGATCGTTATTCTTCTGATGGAAGATGATAATCGGGAGCGGATAGTTTTTAGGGGTACTTTTTATCGATAATTCTAGATAGTGTGTCTTTCCTGTGAAAACGATATGACACTCTTAGATATTAATGGTGTCGCTTAGTCAGAGTAAACCAACTGTAACGCCCGAAAAAACTGGGTAATAGGCGATTTAGGCCGTTAGTGATCGAACTCGGCGAGAAAATATTCAAAAATAGTGTCACAGTCACTTCACTGAGTTCGAGGGTAGGATCTTAATATAGCTACATACGAAGTTTGAGTTATGAATTAGATGGTACCAGTTGATTCGATCGGTACTTCTACTGCTAGACTGTGACTTGGTATACATTTCAATTGTTTTTTGCAACGCATTATTTATTTAGTTCGTTGCAGACGTGAGGAGAACTTAAGGCATCATGATGAATATTCGTTTTACTTCTTTGCTGATCAGCCCTGCCATCCTGGGTGCGATCGTTTTAGGCGCTACTTCGGCTAAGGCTGAAATGACTTCTGTTGATACTTTGACTCAAGTCAGTCAGTACAACCAAGAAGGAAAATCTGCACAATCTGCTGTGACCTCTGTGTCTCAGTTGTCTGATGTCAAGCCTACTGACTGGGCGTTCCAAGCACTTCAATCTTTGGTTGAGCGTTACGGCTGTATTGCTGGCTATCCGGACAAGACCTACCGTGGAAACCGTGCGATGACTCGTTACGAGTTCGCGGCTGGTCTAAACGCATGTATGGATCGTGTCAACGATTTGATCGCTGCCTCTACCGGCGACATGGTGAAGAAGGAAGATCTCGACACTCTTCGTAAGCTGCAAGAACAGTTTGCTGCTGAACTTGCGACCCTTCGTGGTCGAGTTGATTCATTAGAAACGAAGACTGCACTTCTTGAGAAGCAACAGTTCTCTACAACAACGAAACTTGCAGGCGAAGTCATTTTCGCAGTGACTCAAGAGTTTAACCGCAACCAGCCTACTGGTAGGAACCAAGTCGCATTACAAGATCGCGTCCGTTTGACCCTTAACACTAGTTTCACTGGTAAAGACTTGTTGGTCACACGTCTAGCTGCTGGTAATGCTAGCCGTTTCGACGGTGGCACACTTGCTGAAGGCTTACAAACAAGTCAGTTTGGCGCTGCTGGTAACAATGGCGTTTCCGTTGATTGGTTGGCTTACTACGCTAGCTTGAGCGATAAACTAAAAGTATATGTTCCTGCTGTTGGCGGCTTGCACTACGATTATGCTCCTACCATGAGTCCTGCATTGGATACAGGTGATTCTGGTAGTTCGACTCTCTCTGTCTTTGGTCAGCGTAACCCTATCTACTCGATAGGTGGTGGTGCTGGTCTTGGTGCGAACTATAACTTGGGTGGTGGTTTACAGCTCACCGGCGGTTATTTGGCTGGTAACACTAATTTCGGTCTTGGTGCTGTTACCAGTGCTGCTACCCCGAATGCTGGTAGTGGGTTATTTAATGGCGACAACAGCTTCTTGGCTCAAATTAGCTATGCTCCTGCTAAATCTCCATTCCAGCTTGGTGTAACCTACGTAAATGCGTACCGTAAGAGTGGTGCAATTTTCGATGGTGGTGGTGGTTTTGGTTCTTCCATTGGTTCTGTAAATGCAAATGCATCAGGTACTGCCATCGATACCTTCAGTAGTGGTGGTGGTGTTAAGACTCAGGCTTATGGTGTTTCTGGTGCTTTCAACCTAAGTTCTAAGTTGGTCATTAATGCTTTTGGAACCTATGCTAGACTCAACAACTTTGCAAACCAAGCTGATGTCTGGACCTATGGTATGGGTGTAGCATTACCTGACTTTGGGAAGAAAGGTAACTTGTTAGGATTTGTGGCTGGTGCTGAGCCTTACGTTGCTGGTAGTAATGTTCCTGGTATTTCCAGATCTGTTCCTTACCACTTCGAAGGGTTCTACAAGTATCAAGTTAACGATCGGATCTCTGTGACTCCTGGTGTTATCTGGATTACTAATCCTGGTCAAGTTTTTGGTGCTAGTGCCATTATCGGTACTCTCCGGACAACCTTCACGTTCTAAATCTTCTTGCTTTCGGGCATAAATTTATAACTTGAGAAAACGAGCATCTCCGCTAATGGAGGTGCTCGTTTTTTATGGGAAAATTTGGTCAGTATTATGATGCAGAATTAGAAAACTACTCACACGAGAACTGAACATCCTCCTGTCAAATCTAACGACGTGTAACATTCCAGACCGATTGGGCTATCTAGGTTCCTCATCTTTGATACACTTCATTACGGAGTCGATCGTTTGGATTGTTCCAGCTTGTTGTGTCTAAGAGTAGTGAATCCAGTCATGAAATCTAAGTTTCGGTCTATTGTGGCCCTTGCCCTTGCGTTTGTGATGGTATGGTGTGTGGCCTTTGTCAATCCGGCAGATGCGAAGCCGAAGAAAACGAAACCCCAGACCTATTCGACAGAACAGCTTGCGGAAATTAAATCCTACGCAAGTCAAGTTCAACTCATGCGCGATCGGTTCGGCGAACTAGAAACCTTGATCGAAAAAGAAAATTTCATCTTTGCACGCAATTTTATCCATGGACCGTTAGGCGACTTGCGCAACACCATGGCATTCGCCGCCCAAGATCTATATCCGGAAGCCCGCGCTCAAGCTAGAGCTGCAACCAAAGAGTTGTCTACTGCGCTCAGTGCGATCGATCGTGCTGGAATCGACAAAGATTATAAAGCCGCAGCCAAGGGATATACCAAACTCAACAAAGCGCTTGATGCATTCTTTGCAGCCTTGCCCAAAGACTAATTCGATCGCCATTTAATGAAAAGTTAACGAAAAGCGCTACTCTCCATTGGGTGGCGCTTTTAATTTTTAGGTCATGCGGGTCCAGGTCATAACTTTGAGGATGAAATGCGGGTTTTGATTGTCGGTTGTGGAATTGTGGGCGCAACAATCGCCTATGAGTTGTCGGGTGACGATCGCTTTGACATAACAGTTGTCGATCGGCAATCGGGTCCAGTGGAAGCTGATAGTACAGGGATTTGCCCAACTTCAACGGGTGCGGCGCTAGGCTTATTAATGGCAGCAATCGCCAAAAAAGAAAAAGGGCGCAATTTGAAAATGCGGTTGGCGGGTGTGGATTGGTACGATCGAGTCATTCCCGAACTGATCGAAACTACGGGTTTAGAAATCCCTTACAACCGTCAAGGAATTTTGATGTTGCAATATCAGAGCGATCGTTTTGAAGAAGATCGCAGGCAATGGGAAGCGTTGATGAAAGTTCGCCCCAGTCAAAATCGTCGCCTAGAAATCTGGTATCCCAATCAAATTCGATCGGTTTGTCCGCAAATTGACGTGACCCACGATCGAGCTTGGGGCGCAGTATATTCCCCCGACGATCGGCAAGTTCATCCAGCCATACTCACCCAAGCCTTGATCTACGCGGCTCAACAGCGCGGCGTAAAATTTGAATTTGGGCGTGAAGTATTAGGAGTGACCTTAGGAAAAAATCCAGGAATTAAAACCACAACGGGCGCAATCAAAAGCGATTTGGTGGTGATTGCGGCGGGTTTAGGATCAGCAAAGATGTCCACCTTAGATCTGCGTCCCGTCTTAGGTCAGGCCATTCAGGTAACGATGGCAGAACCGATCGGCACTCCAGGATTTCAGCCAGTAATCACAGGCCACGATATTCATTTGATCCCCGTGAACCAAACCCCGGAAAATCTGGATTACTATGTTGGCGCAACAGTTGAATTTGAAGCAGAACCGCCCGTCAGTGTATTGAAGCCTGATCCGACGGCCTTTGATAAACTTTGGATCCAAGCTTGTGAAATGATTCCAGCCTTAGAATCAGCCACTCAAGTACGACGTTGGAGTGGATTACGGCCTCGGCCAAATGGTCGTCCAGCGCCAATTATTGAATGGACGGATGAGAACTCAAAGATTTTGCTCGCGACGGGGCATTATCGAAATGGAGTGCTGTTAGCTCCGGCGACGGCGATGCAAGTACGATCGATGTTAGAGCAGCTTACGTAGTCCTAGTCCCTTAGCGGATTTTTGGTAAAGCCAGGCTGAAGACTCGGGAAACTAGAGATTTAGGTTTTTAGAGGGAAAATCTGTGGTTTATACGGTTAAGAATCTAGGGTCGGAGATTTTGTTGTTTGAGGATCTAGTCGAGCCTGAAACCTGCGATCACTTGATGGAGGTCGCGGAATTTTGTCAGTTTGAATCGGCGACAATTTTGCTTGGATCTATTAATACTGACGTGCGTAATAGTGGAATTTTGCCCCTCGATCGTCGGAATCCCATCCAAAAAGCCGCTAATCAACTCCTTACCAGCAAGATTGCCATTATTCAAGAAACCCTCGTCAAAACCTATGGTGTTCAATTTCCCCAAGCTGAACCCTGTTCCATTCTGCGTTACTCGCCAAGCCAACAATATAAACGCCATATTGATAATATTTTGCTATCAAGTCGCACCCAGGAAGTCGAACAGGGCATTCCTACCCGAGATGTGAGTATTGTCGGCTATCTGAATGAAGATTTTGAAGGTGGGGAAACTTTTTTCGATCGGCAAGGCATCAAAATTAAACCCAAAAAAGGTAGTGCCATCGCCTTTCCCGCCTACTACACTCATCCTCACCAATCGATTATGGTCCGATCGGGCCGTAAGTATTCTTGGACAACCTGGCTCTATCATTAGTTACTTAATAATAATTCACTTTTTTATTAACCCTCTGTAACGTTTTGAGCACCGATTGGAGGTTTTCAGCGCTGGGGTTCGATCAGAGATCCAGGGTGCGGTAATGTGGGGACAGTCGTTTGAAACTGCTATTCCAGCTCCTCCTAACCATTATGTCGCGCACTATTCGTATCGCTTCCCGTAAAAGCCAACTCGCTCTCGTGCAAACCCATTGGGTTAGAGACGAATTGCAAAAAGCATTTCCCGAGATTACTTTTGAAATCAAATCCATGAGCACCAAGGGCGATAAAATCCTGGATGCGCCGCTGTCAAAGATTGGCGATAAAGGACTATTCACCAAGGAACTCGAAGTCCAAATGCTGGATGGCACCGCAGATTTTGCCGTTCATTCCCTCAAAGATTTGCCCACTAACTTGCCAGAGGGATTAATGCTGGGCTGCGTCACTGAACGGGAAGATCCAGCCGATGCGTTGGTCTTACGCGAATCAATGAAGTCATACCAATTGGCTACATTGCCCGCTGGAACTGTCATTGGAACCTCATCCCTGCGACGCTTAGCACAACTCACCCATCATTATCCTCACCTTACGTTTAAGGATGTACGTGGCAATGTGAATACCCGATTAGCAAAGCTGGATGCGGGCGAATATGATGCGTTGATTTTGGCCTACGCGGGGTTACTACGTTTGGGTTTTGGCGATCGGATTCATCAGTCTATCCCTGCTGATATTTCACTCCATGCTGTGGGTCAAGGGGCGTTAGGAATCGAATGTCGCGACGGCGATGAAGAAACCCTCAAAGTTATCAAATTCTTGGAACATACTCCGACAGCCCAACGTTGTCATGCAGAACGAGCATTCCTGCGGGAACTCGAAGGCGGCTGCCAAGTTCCGATCGGAGTCAATACCGTTATTGCTGACGGCAAACTAACGCTGAAAGGATTAGTCGCTAGTCTTGACGGTCAGAAAATCGTTCAGAACCAAGTTTCTGGTGCGCCAGACGATGCCGAGCAACTGGGTGAAAAACTCGCCGCAATGCTAAAGGAACAAGGCGCAATGGAGATTCTAGAGGCAATCTTTGCCGAAGCGCGATCGTAATAGATCATATCCAGTAAAGACCATATTCAGAACAGGTCGTCACTGGCGAAACCAAGGCGAACTCTTGAGATGGTCTCGGGGTGAATCCTAGTCTCAGATTCCTATTTACGGCGACAACAAGCTTGGATCCAGGGTGCGATCGGTAAACTTTATTGTCATAACCACACTTTCTTTCAATTTAATCCCGATCGCCCCTTGAAAAATCCACGCTGATGCGCTTATAATTACTTCTTGCAGAGAACTAGTCTTTCGATTAATTGAGCGCATCCTTGTTGTATATTTTCATGCCAGCATAGACGCTCTCCGAAACTTGCCTCTCTTTTTCATTTTTCCTTTGGAGCGTCCTATGTCGAT
>JAYUEU010000322.1:0-2074 GCA_043739065.1 Synechococcales cyanobacterium
CTGAGTTTTCAATTGTTCAATGGTCATTTTGGCGGAAAAATCATCGGAGAGTTCGAGGCGCTTCATCATGATTTCAAAACGGCCTAAAATAGTCTCCATTTGATCGATGTACATGACCTTGCCATCACGATCGAATTTGCCATAGTGGCTACCCATTTGTACGAGGGATTGGTAAGTTTGAAAAATTTCCTGTGATTCCTGTTGAACAATTTCCGAATCAAAAAAAGCCATGATATTCTCCCTCGAAGTAAGTCTTGAAGTAGGTATTGACTTTATTGTAGGCAGTCCCAAATTTCCCGTTAAGTAGGGGTTTTACGACTGCTTGGAGGTGCGATTACGCTAGTTTCTGATCAGATTGCTAAATAGCTAGGCTCTGGGCTTAGTCCTTACGCTAGCGTCCAAAAAATCCAAATAGTTTTCGTTTTTCGGTTCCTTTCGCATCAGATGGTGCAGCGGACCGATCGTCTGTGACATAGGGTAAAAAGCGTTTGGCTAAATTGTCCTCAGGATTCAGCTTGAGTGCTTGTTTAAAATGAACTCTCGCCATTCCCCGTTGCTCTTGTTTGAAATAGACAAATCCCAGCAGCGCATGATAATCGCCACAGGATGCGTCCATGCGAATGGCATCTTTGAGTTCAGTAATCGCCTCCTTCCATCCACTGGTTTGAGCATAATGTTTGGCCCGATCGTAATGTCGTCTGGCATAAAGATGATTTGAGGTTTGGTCGGGCGGTACGATCGTTTGGCCCGGATGTTGAGTTGAATGTTGAATTGATTGTGACGAATTAGGCTGCGGCGTAGAGGGCATGGGCATCAATCCCTGCCGAGGCCGCCAAGTAGATTCGCTGTGCTTAAGCTGAAAATAGACGGCGTTGAGTTCCACTAACGATCGCGTGGCCTCACTAAAAAAGTTTAAATCGGTATATTGCCGATCGCTGAACGCCGACACCTGTTGCTCATAGAAACTATCTACAGACTCGACGGACTGGGATTTTAACGATCGGGCAACGGCGGTTTGGAGATCTGTCCCATCTTTGTCCGCTTGCTGGGCTTGTAGGCGGATTAATACCAAAATTTCCTTCTGACTCACCTCATCCTTGACCTTGCCATAGGCCGGATTCACCAACCGAGTTAAAAGTTGTGTGACTAATTCGCGTAGGGCTGGGTCGGCCTGAATATAACGATCGGGATGCAGCAACTTCGCCACCGATCGATAGCGCTTCATCAACCGCTGAGCATCTGCCGTCACCGGAACCCCAATCACAGCATAGGGATCAACTAACCAATTTTGCCACTCGGTAGAATACTCAAGAACCATGGAAGAGCCTGCAAAATTAGGAGGAATGCGTTGTCTTATTTGGAACATCTCTCACGTATTAACAATCCATTGATGCCGATGAATCTTGCTACGTGGTCTTACTAAGTCATTCTCTTATACAGAACAACATTTCTAAAATCGGAATAAATCTCCATTGGCCTAGAGGTGAATTTACGGATAATGATCGAGAGAATTACATGGCGATGAGAACTTATTTCTCTAACCGTAGAGGTAAATGATTTTAAATTATTTTAAAAAGATATAAGCACTTATATTACTTACTGTAATGGGTTTACTCTATTTTTACGATTCCTACAGATGGATAAAATCAAAAGTTATTCAAGATCTCATTCGAGTACCATTAAGATTACCTAGAATTGGTCGCGTCAAATAATCTCAAAAACCTCTAAATCCAGGATTTAACTCTAAATCTATCCTTTAATCAGCGATTTCTCCTGCTATGCTCCAGCGTCTTAAAAATCAAAAAATTGCCGCTATCTGGGCGATCTCAGGAATAGTCCCCCTCGCACTCCCTGGGTTTCCCGAAGTCCATTTTGCTGGCTTACATCGGTTTTACTTAAAAGAATATGGCTGGGGGATGGTGTATTTATTTTTTGGTCTATTCACGCCGATTCCCTGGATTGCGGGCGTAATGGAAGGCGTATGGTATTTGGTTCAAGATGAGGAGCAGTTCAATCAAAATTTCAATCAAGGGGTTAGTGGTGATTGCATCGCTGTAAACGGGGACGTTATAGA
>JAYUEU010000323.1:0-4546 GCA_043739065.1 Synechococcales cyanobacterium
TGAAGTCGCAACGGCCAAATTATCCAAAGCGGTACAGCTTTCGGATGAATCTGGCAACGAAGCCACCATGAAGCTTTTGCGAAAAGTGGTAGATATCGAAGATGCAGCGACCGGAACCATTCGTATTCGTCGTGAAGTTCGCAAAGAAGACGAAATGGCTCTCGAAACCCGATCGACCAAAACTACTCGAATCAATCGCTAGTTTGTACTCTACATTTAGAACACCATGAGCTACGCCATGCTTCATAACTGTCCCAAAGGCCATTCGTCTACTGATTCAGATTTCTGTTCTGTCTGTGGCACTCGCATAGACTCTAGTGTTGCTAGTAGTGTAAGTTCTAGCGTTGGTATTAGTAGCTCAACATCTTCTAGTTCAAGTATTCCCTGCCCGGACTGCGGTACGATTCACGAGATTAGTGAAGGAAAATTTTGCGAAATCTGCGGCCATAATTTTGAAACCGGTAAATCAGGTGGATTGCCGATGGATTTGCCAGCCATGGATTTATCTCCGATCGTTATCCCATCCCTCGACATTCCCACGATCGCAACCATCTCTCCACCGCCCGCCGATTGCCCGCCACCGCCCGTCCAAACAGCAGCAACTTGGACCGTCACCATCACCATAGATCCAACGATCGCCTCGGCAGAAAGCCCACCACCGCCGACCGCACAACCCGATCGCACATTCAAGCTTCAACCCGGCACTACAAATTTAATTGGTCGCAACAGTGCAGCCCGAGCGATCGCCCCTGAAATCGCCCTAGACTCCGACACCGCCGTTTCTACGCGTCATGCCCTACTTGATGCTCAAACCGACGGACAACTCGTCTTACGAGACATCGGGTCATCTAATGGAACTCAGATTAATGGTGTTGATGTGGTCCCCATGAAAGACTACCCATTAAAATCCACCGATCGCATCACTATCGGCCACTGGACTGCGATCGTAATCAATTAAGTTTTCTCCATTCTTCATTCCCCCATTTCCTATGAATCGTGATCTTCAAAAATCTGCCAAATTATTGAACGTTCCTCAAATCGCTCCCATCGCCACCCTCGCTCCCGCTGCATCATTACGACAAGTTAGTCTGCCACTACGATCGAAACTCCTAACCACACCAGAAGTTTATAAAGCCGCAACGGCATGGATTCTAGGCAGTACTGTATTACTAACGGGTGCGATCGCAAATGCGGTCATGAGTCAACGATCGGCAGTTCATGAGGTTGGTTTTGAGACAACACCGAGTATCTATCATGCGCAGCGAATTCGTGACAGTGTGGCAGATATGGATGCCAATGTTGCAAACCTTTTACTAGTCCCGATCGGTCAAAATCCCGATGCTGAAAAAGCATATCAAGATCGTAAGAAAAAGCTTTCATTATTGCTAACTCGTGCTGCCGAAAACATTACAATTCCCGCTGAGCGTACACTAATCTCTGATATATCCTTGAACTTAAATAACTACATTGAAAAAGTTCAAGAAGCTAAGATTCTTCATAGTCAGGGAAAAAATGAAGCTGCTCTACAAGCCTATCGTGAAGCAGAAAAAATTGTTGATGGTGTGCTGATGATCAAAGCTGACGAATTAGATCAAGTCAACTTTAAAGAACTTCAGGAAAGCTATGACAGTGGTAATCGAGCAACGGTGATTAATCAACTGATTGTTTTTCTCTTGGGTGCAGTGGTTGTCGGGTCTTTAGTAGGGCTTCAGATCTTATTAACTAAATGGACTCATCGTCGATTAAATATAGGATTGTTAATAGCGACTATCATTTCTGTAGTCTTTATCCTCGATACATTATCTCGTTTGCAATCATCATCTAACTTTTTAAAAGTCGCAAAAGTCGATGCGTTTGACTCACTTCATGTATTGCGCAAAGCCCGATCGACGGCCTATAGTCTCAATGCTGACGAAAGTCGCTATTTGTTGGATTCACAGTTTTCTACTTTACATCAAGAGAACTTCTTCAGTAAAGTTGCAGAACTTGCGTTTATCCCTAATGGTCCCTTACCGAAAACCCAACCCGATCGGTATTCTAGTGAACTCAGAAAGATTGCAAACATGCCCGATGCCCCATCCCAGTCTGTGATTAATGGTGCTTTTGCAACACAGCTTCAAAACATAACTTTTGACGGTGAACGTGAAGCAAGCCAAACGATGATTAATGATTTCCTAAATTACTTTGATATTGACCAAAAAATTCGTACCACTAGTAAACGAGCAGAGGCGATCGCTCTATGTACTGGAAAGTCTAATCAAGCCTTTGATGTTTTTCTTGACTCCCATCAAAAAGTTATGGATATTAATATCAATGCCTTTGATACATCAATTTATAAAGCACTAACCTATCTAGACGTGAATGGAGTATCTAAAGAAATCTTACCCGTTGATATGGTCTCTGATACAGCTCCAAATGGTCAAAATAAAGGATTAGACTTCTTTTGGATTAAAGCATTATTGATGACGGGCGCGATCGCTGGATTCACAGTTTATGGAATACGATCGCGCATTGCTGAATACGAAGCTTAATCTAGTTTGATAGTAATTGCACTAGAACACGCTATAGCCCGCTCACGAGCCTCTTCAATTGTGTTTCCTGTTGCGAGTGCCACCGCCATCCGACGGTTTTTATGGCAGCTCGGTTTCCCAAAAATGCGGAGTTTACTAGTCGGGACTTTCAATGATTCATTTACTCCTAAAAATACGGGATTACTACTACTCCCTGTTGCCAATATTACCGATGACGCACTCGGTTTTAGTAATTCAATCGCACCAATAGGCAATCCCGCGATCGCCCGCACATGCAATTCAAACTCCGACATATTCTGGCTAATCATTGTCACCATTCCCGTATCGTGAGGGCGCGGACTTACTTCACTGAAATAGACTGTTTGGACTCCATCGGGTGAACCTTCAATAAACAATTCCACCCCAAACAATCCCCAACCGCCCAGCGCGCCTGTAATTTGATCCGCAATTGTTTGGCATTGCTTTAAGGTTTGGTCTGACAATACACAAGGCTGCCAAGATTCGCGGTAGTCTCCATTGCTCTGTACATGGCCAATGGGTGCACAAAAATGAGTACCATCGATCGCCCGCACCGTCAGTAAGGTAATCTCAGTTTCAAAGGGAACAAAGCCTTCAATGATGACCCGATCGTTCTGGGTTCGCCCTTTATCGTGGGCATAGTCCCAAGCGGACAATATATCTGCCTCTGTTTTAATGGTACTTTGACCCTTGCCCGACGAACTCATCACAGGTTTGACAACACAGGGCAATCCAATCTCTTGAATCGCCTTCAAATACTCGTCTTGAGTATCTGCAAACCGATAGGACGATGTTTTAAGCCCTAATGTTTCGCCTGCAAGCCGACGAATGCCTTCTCGGTTCATGGTCAGAAACGTCGCCTGAGCCGTGGGGATTACATTCCAGCCTTCTTTTTCTAATTCAATCAATGTGTCCGTGGCGATCGCTTCAACTTCCGGAACAACCAAACTCGGTTTTTCCAATTCAATTACGGATCGTAATGCCTCACCGTCAAGCATATTAATCACATGCGATCGATGGGCAATTTGCATGGCAGGCGCATTAGCATAGGAATCAACCGCCACCACCTCAATCCCCAACCGCATCGCCTCGATCGCCACCTCACGACCTAATTCTCCAGACCCCAATAACAATAGTCGATGCGAATCCGGATTGCCCGGTGTAGTCCATTCAGTCCAAGCAGAAAGCGACATGATCTAAGATTCCTTATGGTAAAACTCCTAAGAACTATAGCGAGTTGCGGGACACCTAAGCATCAGCGGGATTAAGCCCCATCATTTGCCAAGTCACCAAAGTTCCGATCGGACTCCACAATAAATAAGGCACTAATAACAATGCCGCTAGCTGGGAAACCTGTAAGACTAAGAGGGTGAGTCCGATCGCTACAAAAAATCCTGTTGCCCCTAAAACCACACCGACTCGAAGCTTCTTAAAAAAGCACATCACCGAGGTATAAGACAGAGTGACAATTTCTAAGAGAGCATAGAGTGCCATTAGAACGATCGATCGAGAACTCCCCGGTTCCGCTTCCCACACCACATAGGCCGACCATGCTGCCGCCACAAAAATAATGGTCCAAATCACTGGAATCGCCCATTCAAAGGTGAGCCACGCGGGACGACGCAATCTAAAAAACCAGCGTTGATCGCTCTTAACCAGTTGGTTCAGCCCAACCCCAATTCCGATCGCAACGAGTCCAATAACTAACCATGTGGGGAGCATCTTAATACCTCTACAACATACAAAAATAATAGATTTCCGATAGCACATTCAATAGCATAGAGGACGAATTGCACTGCCGTCCTTTTCAGGCTTTATCTGTTCTTCAGGCCATAATCCTGATAAAATCTACTAGAACGCTGTTCACTTCATCCAATACTCCTTCACCAAAAACTCATGACTAAGGGATTCGGGCCGCAGAAAGAAGTTAAAAAACCGCCTTCTGAAAATAGTAAAAAGCGTGTAGAAGCCTCGAAGCAGATGGATGAAATGAAGGC
>JAYUEU010000324.1:0-2855 GCA_043739065.1 Synechococcales cyanobacterium
TCGATCGTAAAAAGCCACAACTTGCCGAACAATTTGCCCGAATTTTTCTGAATCAATACAGTGTTCAAGAGGTTCACTTAGCCTATCAAAAAAGTCTTAAATTAAATCCTTAATTAAAACTCCCGCTAGTTATTTCCAGCTTTATTTAAGGCTGTTTTTGTTGGAATTTGATAGTCAAGCGGCGCACTGGCAAATCCCCAAAGTGCTGCAAGAAGTATCCAACCTAATAAGTTAATTCGAGCATCAAAAATTGGAATATCAAAGAGACTAAAGGCCGTACAGCAAAGAAACGCCATCAGTAATGTTAAATGAATGACCCGATCATGCTTTGAAAGATTGGATTGGTAGCCATGCATAATACTACTTCCAATCACCGTACCCACCAAACCATAGAACAACAATGTCGCTGGAATGCCCATTTCACAGCTCAACATTAATGGCAAATTATGAGGATGTCCGATAACAAATCCGGTGGATGCTTCGTAGAGCGCACTGAAATTTCGTAATCCCCATCCCGTCCAAGGGCGTTTCTCAATTAACGAAATCGCAAACTTCCACTGCGTTAATCGAAGAGACGCGATCGGACGATCGAGAAAAAGATCATCATTTACCCTAGCCCAAATCATACGAGGCACAAGCGTTCTGGCCCAGTCACTCAAAGGGGGCATTCCATAAGCAGCAGCAGTCACAAGGCCTAACAATGAGAAGAGCAATCCGGACAATTTACGCCATCCCAGTCCAATGGAAAAAATAAACACAACCCCTAAGGCGATCGCCCAAGCATTACGGGATTGGGTCAAAAACAACGCCGTAAAATTGAGGCCCACGGATAGTCCTAAGAAGCTGCATTGCGTCAAGGGATAGCGAAGAGTTGTTTGCACCATGGCCGGCAACTTCAGGAATAGAGGAAACGCAGCTTCTTGTCGAGCGGTTTTTCGAGTCGCGATCGCATCAGCCCACAACCCAACGCTAAGGGTAAAGGTAATCACCAAATAGCTCGCTAAGACAGTCGCATAATAAAATAGTGATGAGGCGCGTCCAGCAGGCACTCCGCCGGATGTCAAAAACGAATCGAATAAAATACCATCGCCACCAAACGAGAGTAATTTAAAGTGAAAGCCCCAGCCAAAGAACATTTGCCCGATCGCTAACACCGAAATTGGCACGGACGGCACCACCAAAATCCAGGCTAATTGCCTAAGCTGCTGCACCGATCGAAACAGGTAACTCTGGGCAATAAATGCGATAAAAAAGGGCAGAAAATTAAACAGGCCCAAGAGCGAAAAATCTTTCCGATCGGCAAAGAGGGCAATAATTACCATCCAAGCGCCCAAAATCAGAAGAAGCTGATGAAGCAGACTTTGAACAAATTGGTTGGAATATTTCGCCCAGAGCGCACAGGAATTTAAGAACATCAAAACCGCGCCCAGCAACGTATTAAATGGCAACAGCAATAAGCTCAATTGCGTCAGTCGCCAATGAATACTGAGGACTGATTCAGGATGGGGATAAAACCAAGATAGGAACTTTCGCACAACGATCGGACTGGAATAAAAATTAAGTCAACTCGATTCTACTCGCTAATCTGAGATTTGTTATGGATTCTTGGTCTTGGGGATACGTCTGAGGAGAGGGTTAAAACATTTTGTTGTTTGCCTTAAAAGACCCGATCGCCCTAAGTACCTCTTACTTTAAATTGGAACTAAGAGTTTAATTCTAGTTCCTGCTTCAGAAGGAAGAGTAGACGATCGGGTCTCAAGTGGAATGATGGTTAGTCGGATGCAGCAGATTTACTGCCATTGTTTAGGGTATCAAAGATTTCAAACCAGCACTTTTTCTCATCAGCACAGAACCGTTCCATCGTCTCATAGGGATATTCAGTGACTGAACTCGCCGCAATATCTAAACAGCCTTGTAAAACAGAGGTCCGTAGATCTTGGTTCGCATCATCGTCGGAGCTGGACAATCGTAATGGTGGAATCAGCGATCGTAAAGTATGTAGAAGTTTTTCGGATGGACGATCGTTGAGAAAGCCCTGTAGAAATCGTTCAGCTTTTTCGATCGTCATCATTTTGTAGCCTGCGATCGAATTAAGATGATTCACATGTTTAATCAGATAATCTTTGAAAATGCTGATTTCACTCGCTTGAGCTTGACCATCCGACCAAATCATCTCCACGAGCGGAATCAGGTCGATCAAGTAGACATTTTCACCTTGGATACCGTAGTCTCGCAGGCGATCGAGAGCTTCTTGGCGCGTCATTTGATACTGATCTAGCATAAAGGGCGTGGGGATGAGAGTGGGGCTTCAGTCTGTGATAACACGATCTGTGATAGCACAATCTGCAATAAGAAGAGTCTACCCAGACATTCTGCTAGGTCAACGATTTAAAAAGTCTAACTATTTTAAAGAAAATAACTAGAGGTTTCCGATAAGCTATGAGTCAGCGTCAGAAGCTCCGATCGCAACTATTTTGAATCATCTGCTTGACTCTCTACCTGACTATAGGGTTTAGGATAATTCCATACCGTTATCAGGACACGATTATGACCACTCAAGAAACCCTTCAAGAAACGATCGCTGCAAACACCACTCGTACAACTTGCGGATGCATTGTCACCACTGGAACGACGACCACTTGTAGTTGCGGCGATAACTGCCAATGTGGAGCAGAGTGCACTTGCACGATTTGTAGTTGTAAGAAGTAGATCCATAGCTGCGGCTAGACCAACTCCCCGGTCTAGCCGCATAACGTTAAACTATTAAAAGATTAGTGTGGGAGAACATCATGGTTGCGACAGAGACGGCGAAGGAAGCAGAAAAAGCGCTTTCCGTAAATTTTTTGCCGTTGATG
>JAYUEU010000325.1:0-2659 GCA_043739065.1 Synechococcales cyanobacterium
ATTTACCCGTTGGTATCTTGGCAGTGGCCATGGCCTTAATATTTTTGCAACCGGATATCAAACAGTCGTCATCAGCTACGACCCGATCGGTTAGTCAACAGCCCGTTGATTGGTGGGGAATTGGTTTACTTGTGGTGGCGGTTGGTAGTTTGCAAACACTCTTAGAAGAGGGGCAAAAAGAAGATTGGTGGCAATCAAATTTCATTGTCGCATTGACGATTAGCAGCGTTGTTGGCTTAGGGTTATTTATCCGGCGTGAATTACGAATAAAGTATCCGGCAGTGGACTTACGAGTATTGCGATATCGTTCTTTGGCGGCAGGAAGTTTGTACTCTGGAATCTTAGGAATGGGGTTGTATGGGGCATTGTTTGTTGTCCCCTTATTCACCCAAAGTGTGTTGGGATTTTCGGCCACTCAAACAGGATTATTGTTAGCACCAGGGGCCTTGTCTTCAGCGATCGTTATGGTATTGCTGGGAAAAATATCGGGCAAAGTCGATCCACGAATATTAATTGCGATCGGAGCGATCGGAACATCCCTAGTAATGTTTGATTTATCCCGAATTACGTCTGAATCAGGCGTAGATGACTTATTTTGGCCGCTTGTTTTGCGAGGTGGTGTCACAGTATTCATGTTTTTGCCCTTGAGTTTAGCGACCTTGGGGAATTTGCCAAAGCAGGATATTCCAGCGGGTTCAGGGTTTTATAACTTGACTCGACAACTGGGGGGCAGTATTGGTATTGCTATTTTGACAACATTACTGATGCAACGTGAGGCATTTCATCGGGCCATACTTTTAAGTAAGTTGACCGCCTATGATTCCGTAACAACCCAGCGGATAAATGCATTAACGCAGGGCTTTCAGCAGCATGGAGCAGATGCGGCGACCGCTTACCAACAAGCTTTGGAGGCCCTACAGCATAGCGTCGCACTCCAAGCAGCAATTTTATCCTATGCCGATATCTTTCGCTTTGTTGGCATGATCTTTCTAGTTTCCTTACCACTCCTATTCTTTTTAGGTAAAGGCGGCGGAACGAAACCACCGATCGGTCATTAGGTATTAGAAGACATTTGAAAATTCCTGCGAAGGTGATATTAAATGTCTACACCATATCTTTGAACTTAAATAGAAATACGATCGGTTGATTGATATTCATTGTGATGAAATTGATGATGAACAATCCATTGATTAGTATCACATTGCAAGGCCGCACTGACACCTATCCAAAACGGCACGGAATCACGCGAGTCAAAGAACTCTGGCAGGCGGGATTAAATGTAAGTTTGGGTCATGATTGTATTCAAGCCCCTTGGTATTCTCTCAGGACAGGCAACCTATTGGATGTCGCGAATATGGCCGTGCATGGTTGTCAAAGGACGGGGATGGACGAAATTCGAGCCTGTTATGAAATGGTGACGTGGAATGGAGCGAAAACTCTAAATATCCAGGACTACGGTTTAAATGTTGGTAATCCAGCCAATATTATTGTATTGGATGGTAACAATCCCTACGATATTATTCGTCGCCGGAGTTCGGTACTGTTTGTGGTGTCATTTGGGCGGGTGATTGCGACCACGAATCCACATTAGGTTGAATGGTTGTTGTAATGGGATTCGGACGGCGCGTTGTTGTTCCCATTAAATTATTAGCTGAAGTTGGTGGCTGCTCAATTTCAGAGGTTTCAGGTTCACCAATAATAGCCGTGTCACCGATCGGCGCACTCACAAACTGAACATCAGGCTGAGGACTTTCCATTGATGGTGATGGTGATGGATTGGTCGAATTCGCTTTGTCCACATCAATCGAAGAAATTTTCAGCGGACTTCTTTGAGTGACTATTCGCTTTGCAGCAGGAGATGGTGCCACAGTCTTCGCTAAAGTCTTCTTTTTCAAGGCATTATTTACATTGTTGATTTTTTCTTGCTGAATTAACCATTGCTCATCTTGCAACTTCGCCAAGGCCACATTTTGCCGTTCACGATCGGTTTGTTTCGCTGCAATGGTGGGATTGAGGGTTGAATTAATTGCAATTTGAGATTTCGTCAGATCGGACGTTAGATCCGGTTCAGTATTACCCATTTCCAAAGATGGTACATTTAATGGCTTTAATATCGACGCATCTAAAGAGACTAAATGATCAATCGCCCCGATCGCCACCATGACCGTAACCGAGAATGCGGAAACGAGGATAATTTGACGCGATCGATTGAGTGCAATCATGGGGGAACTCCTGAGCCGAGGAATGCGGGTAGAATGATTATTCTGTGCGATACCAGACTCTATAAATGAAACGATCGGTCTTATGCAAACTCAAGATTGTCTGTACTTCTTCTTCTGGAGCACTATAGTTTCACTTTTTTACTGTAAAATCGCTGGCGTTGCAGATCTGCGGTATGAAGAAATCTCTGTAAGTACCGGAAAATCGTTCTGAAAATCTAGTTCTCATACTGTGAATCAGCAACGCCAAATCGCTTACAAATGCCTAACCTTTAGATCATCTTTTTGAATCAAGTTCTCTGGAAGATTTTTAATTTCCATCCTAAAAAGCACGCGCTAGACGTTAGAATATTGAACGCTTCGAGGGCCATTCTGCTCCGAGGTTCTCACAATATTTCAAAGGTCTTGAACTTATGTCTGACGAACCTGGATCTAGCGAA
>JAYUEU010000326.1:0-4644 GCA_043739065.1 Synechococcales cyanobacterium
GTGGCAACAGGAAATGGAAGATTCATTCCCCTACCAACCCACGCCCGATCAGCTTAAAGCCGTGCAGGACGTGAAGATTGATATGGAAAGCGATCGGCCTATGGATCGTTTGGTTTGCGGTGATGTTGGATTTGGAAAAACGGAAGTCGCCATTCGAGCAATATTCAAAGCTGTGACCGCAGGTAAACAAGTTGCACTGCTTGCACCTACTACTATTCTCACCCAACAGCATTACCACACCTTAAAAGAACGATTTGCGCCCTATCCAGTTCATATTGGATTACTGAATCGATTTAAAAGTAACAATGAGAAAAAAGATATTGTTCAAAGACTGAGTATTGGGGAAATCGATATTGTTGTCGGGACGCATCAGCTATTGGGAAAAAGCGTTAATTTTAAAGATCTTGGATTGCTAGTCATTGATGAAGAACAACGCTTCGGAGTCAATCAAAAAGAAAAAATAAAAGCGCTACGATCGCAGGTTGATGTATTAACTCTGAGCGCTACGCCGATTCCTAGAACCCTATATATGTCTCTGTCTGGCGTTCGTGAAATGAGCCTAATCACCACGCCACCACCATCCCGTAGACCGATTAAAACTCACCTTTCTCCCTACGATGCAGAAATTATCCGATCGGCCTTGCGTCAAGAACTCGATCGCGGTGGTCAGATTTTTTATGTGGTGCCGCGTGTGGAAGGCATTGAAGAACTTTCAGGGCGAATTCGTGAAATGGTTCCTAGTGCCAGAATTGCGATCGCCCATGGTCAAATGCTCGATTCAGAACTCGAATCAACAATGCTGGCTTTCAGTCAAGGGGAAGCTGATATTTTAGTTTGTACGACCATTGTGGAATCAGGATTAGATATTCCGCGTGTGAATACTATTGTGATTGAAGATTCACAACTCTTTGGATTATCGCAACTCTATCAACTTCGGGGGCGGGTTGGTCGTGCAGGCATTCAAGCTCATGCTTGGATCATTTATCCAAAACAGCGCGAGTTATCCGAAGCGGCTCGTCAACGTCTGCGGGCGTTGCAAGAGTTTACCCAATTGGGTTCGGGCTACCAATTGGCTATGCGCGATATGGAAATTCGGGGCGTTGGTAATCTCTTGGGGGCTGAACAATCAGGACAAATGGATGCGATCGGGTTTGATCTTTATATGGAAATGCTCGACGAAGCGATTAAAGAAATTCGGGGTCAGGAGATTCCGCAAGTGGATGATACGCAAATCGATCTTAATCTCACCGCCTTTATTCCTGCTGATTTCATTACAGATCCTGACCAAAAAATGTCGGCCTATCGAGCGGTTGCAGCGGCGAATAGTAAAAAAGAATTGATGGAAATTGCGGCGGATTGGGTCGATCGGTATGGTCAGATTCCGAGTGCGGCTCAGCAGATTTTGCGCGTGATGGAACTCAAACAAATCGCGAAGAAAATGGGATTCTCTCGAATCAAACCCGAAGGCACACAGCACATTTCTCTGGAAACTCCTATGGAAGAACCGGGTTGGAAATTGCTCAAAGAGAACTTGCCCAAACATCTCCATTCGCGTTTTGTTTACCAATCTGGAAAGGTTACAGTGCGCGGTTTAGGGATTCTCAAACCTGAGCAACAATTGGAGAATTTGACCGATTGGTTAAGTAAAATGCAAGGCGCGTTACCAGAAGCTGTGGTGAACGTAGTGGCTGCCGATCCCAATTCAATGACGATCTATAAAGCAGAAAAATAGAGCGAAATCAGCTACATTTTTAGCCATACGATCGGCCTAGTTCTGTTTCAGCCAAGCGTCTAGATCTGCGATCGTCTTAAAATCGAGAAGTGCGATCGCTAATGATTCTAGTTTCGCTAGGTCTAAGGCTGCGATCGTTTTTTTGGTTTTTATGGGGAGTTTACCGAGTTTGCGATCGAGAAGGATGGAAACAAGCGATCGACGTTCCTCTTCTTTCCCTTCATCTTTTCCTTCAGCCTTTACTTCCTTGTAAAAGCGGGTCTCTTGCAGTGTGATATCGACTCCTAGCATTTTTTCTACCTCTGTACGACTTAGGTTATTGAACGTGTAAATCAAGATGGTGGATAACATTTCCATTATCCCCCGATTTGTCTGGGGATCGGCAATCTCTTTTCTGGTTCGGTCTGCCAAATGTCGCGCTGTATCTTTCGCCTTTTTCTTTTTCTCTACTGTCAACGCTATCAAAGCGAGACCCAAGGGTAGATCCCGCGCATCGCCAAGTTCATCGAGATAGATGCGGTGAAATTGGTCGCAGTTTAGCCACGATCGAAACGGATGAATTTCGTTCTGTTCTTTACTGCGCGAGGTGTAGATGGCGACCCATTGGCAATCGGAGAACTGTTTGCGATTTCGATAGAAGTGATTGTAGGTCTCGCTACTCATCCGCTCATACAGTTCGTCATCTCGTTGAGACTGAAACTCTGAGTAGTAAACGACTCCAGGCTTGTCGTCCGGTGGCAGAAACACACCATCGATTTCAAACTTAGGTTCTTTTACGGCTACTGAATCAAACCGATATCTGTCGGCGTTCTCTGGAGTCTCTGCTAACAGTTCAAACAATAGTGTCGGCGATTGTTGAAATAGTCGGAAGAAAATGGAATCTCGTTTCATAGCCTCAAAATCATGATTTTAGGTTTTTTATAGTGGCCCAGATGCACGATCGATCGTACATTTGGGCCGTTGGGTGGATTAGGGCGCTTGGTTAAGGGTGATGGGGCGGGCGGCGACTCGGACAATGGAGCCTTCTCCGCGCTTACGAATGGCTTGACTCCAAACTGAGCCATTAATGAAGTTAAGAGCATGGAGTAGCGCGATCGTTGCATTCACGGCATCGGCATCACCTGTGATCTGGAGTTTGATGTGTTTTGTGATGGGTCTAGTGATCTCGGTCATGTTGGGTTTCCTGTTGTAAGGAGGGCAAGGAAACCCAAAAAATTAGCCACCCCGTTTACTTTCGCAGCGCAAAACAGGGTGGCGTGGATGCTAGAATGCACCGCAGGCTACCGAGCTGCTGTATTCAGCTTGGGGGTTAAGCGATCGTCTTGGTGTTGACGCACCGAACGATCGCGCTATATTTCTTGGGCATCCGCAGAATGATTCTGCATGAGTAAGACTTTAGAATGCGATCGGGTTTTGCGTCAAGCGTAGTCGAGTGTTCGATTAATCGGGTAGCCAATTCTCTGTCAAGACTAATTTTAAATCATATTCACAGATCAATGGAAACGTTGAAAGATCCAGATTGGTTTGTTGGGCGGCTTGGCGACGGGCGCGTTGGTAGCAGTCTAGAAGTTTTTCTGTTGGATAGATTTTGAGGCTGGGGCTGTCTTCTATTGCTAGTTCAATTTGGGTACGGGCATCGGTGATGGAGTCGAGCCAACTGTCCGATCGGCGTTTAGGTTGATGTTGCCATTTGAGTAAATGCAATAAGAGACGGGTGAGCTGACTACTGATTCCCCGTCGTTCACTTTTACCCAAGTCTTCAACCTCTTCAATCAAATGTGCAACATCAATTTCATTCCACCGTTCTTCTCGCAGAAGATCAATAGTTTGTTTAATCCACGAATTCATATCTGTTGAATAGGTATTAACCATATTTGTAAAACTGAATGGATAAGTCTGTACTCTATTGTAGACGATTTCCTTCAGGGGGCTTCGCTAACGATCGAACGGAGATGTTTACAAAGTTGGGGGCGACGATCGTGTAACTAATAGGGAGACAATCAAGGTAACTTCACTTTAACCAGAACTATAATATGAAAATTCTTGTATAGTTGATGTAGTCATCTACTTAATAAATGACTAATTTTTAGGGTTATCAGTTATTTTCTATCGTTATCAAAGGATTAGACATACATGGAAGCTTCGCCAGCAAGAGTCATTGAATACTTTAATGGAGAGAAGCAAAACCTTATCCCTCTCTTTCAGAGACCCTACACTTGGACTGAGAATAATTGGCAGATACTTTGGGACGATTTGATGGTCCAGTACGAGGCGGATGATGCTGGCGCTCACTTTATGGGTGCGATCGTTTCAGTACCAGCTCGTGCCATGCCAGTCGGTGTTAGCAAATTTCTGATTATTGATATTGATGGTCAACAGCGTCTCACAACAGTATCAATTCTTCTTTGTGCTTTGCGAGATGTCCTTGATGCGAATTCAGCATCCCGAATTCAAGAAGTGTACTTGACTAATCGATTTCGTGAGCCAGAAGACACCTTGAAGTTTCTTCCAACCCAAGTAGACCGAGATGTTTACCGTGCTATTGCTCTCGATCGTCAAGTCCCAGAAAAAAATAAAGATGTTCGGATGGCTGCGGCTTATCATTTTTTCAAGAACTTACTTAAAGGAAAGGACGATAACAATGATTCAACTGTTGATGCAAGGAGAGTATTGAGTACACTAGAGCAATCTCTTCAAGTAGTGATGATTAATCTCGCTGATGACGACGATCCATATTTGATCTTTGAGAGTTTGAACTTTAAGGGTGAGCCACTTAATCAAGCTGATTTGGTTAGAAATTACATCTTAATGCGCTTTAAACACACTATTTCTGCTGGCGGAGAACAAGAGCGCGTGTATTCAAGATACTGGGTTCCACTTGAAAGGATGCTTGCGTCGAATCTGACTGAATT
>JAYUEU010000327.1:0-3291 GCA_043739065.1 Synechococcales cyanobacterium
AAACTTAAAATGGCTGCACCAAACCGAAAATGACCTGCTAATTTTGGCCGCTAGCGGTACAGGCGTGATGGAAGCTGGAATCATCAACTTCCTCAGTCCCGGTGATAAAGTGATCGTCGGGTCGAATGGTAAATTTGGTGAACGATGGGCAGAAGTGACCGATGCCTACGGGTTGAATACTCACCGGATCACCAGCGACTGGGGTAAACCATTGGACCCAGAGCTGATTCGGGTAGCGCTAGAAGCCGACACAACTAAGGAAATCAAAGCCGTCATTGTTACCCACAGTGAGACTTCAACGGGCGTAATTAATGATCTCGAAACCATCAACAAACACGTTAAAGCGCATGGTGCATTGATCATTGTTGATACTGTTACGAGTTTAGGAGCTTGTAATGTTCCGGTTGATGCGTGGGGATTGGATGTAGTAGCCTCGGGTTCACAGAAGGGCTATATGATTCCGCCGGGATTAGGGTTTGTATCGGTGAGTGCAAAAGCTTGGGAAGCATACAAAACAGCAAAACTTCCACGGTATTACTTTGATTTGGGAATGTATCGTAAGAATGCTGCAAAAGATACTACTCCATTTACGCCTGCAATCAATTTGATTTTTGCAATGCAATCAGCTCTGCAAATGATGAGAAAAGAAGGACTCGAAGCCATCTTTGCCCGTCACGATCGTCATAGCCGTGCGACCCGTGCCGCGATGAAGGCGCTTGGAATGCCACTCTATGCACCAGAAGAAAACTCTAGCCCAGCAATTACTGCGGTGATGCCAACGGGTGTAGATGCGGAACAAGTGCGATCGGTAATGAAGAAGAAATTCGATATTGTTTTGGCGGGTGGTCAAGATGCGTTGAAGGGCAAAATTTTCCGCATTGGACATTTGGGGTTTGTCAGCGATCGAGACATTTTGACGGCGATCGCAGCGATCGAAGCGACATTACTTGAACTTGGAGCTGTTGGAGTAACTCCGGGTGCAGGTGTGGCAGCGGCAGCAGCAGTCTTTGCTAAGAAATAAGCTGAGATTTCTACTCTTGCAACCATTGCGGAATATATTGATTCACATTTTTTAAATCATGATCCCACTGTTTATATAGGGGATCATTTTTTTGTACTAATTGCCAAAATTCTTTTGAATGATTCATATGCACCGTATGGCACAATTCATGAATTAAAACATATCGTGTAACTTGAGGTGGCAAGAATAGTAATTTATAGTTCAAACTAATATTCCGAGCGCTGGAACAACTGCCCCATCGAGTTTTTTGACCGCGCACACTAATTTGATTAAATGGCAAATTACAATCTTTACTTAACGATCGTAACCAAGGACCAAGAAAGTTTTCAGCACGCGTTGTCAGCCACGATCGCAATGCTTTTCGACAGAGGGCTTCATTAGTAGTATTCCCCCATAGAATGACAGTCTCTGGACGTTCACTAATCCGAATGCTGATAACGTTGGCAGGAATATATTCAATTTTCCAGTTTTCGGTAGTAGCGAGAAATTGTATGATTTTAGGAATACTTTCGCCCGATTGCAGCGGAGGTTGAGCGATCAGTTTGGTACGAGTTCGTTCAATCCAATGCTCATGAGTTTTGACAATATCTGGAATTTGCCGCCGATCGAATCCGATCGGAATGACTACCTCCAATTTACCTTGAGGTGAAAGTTTTAGATTAAGACGCTTAGCCCGCATACTTTCGCGGATAGTATAGACGATCGGGCGCTTCATAACTTATTGATTAGATGCCGATAGATTCCGGAATTGAGTATACTGCGGCTCGAAGAGAAGTTTAACGGTCCCTGTTGGACCATTACGATGTTTATTAATAATCAATTCAGCAATACCACGATCGACCGTATCTTTATTGTAGTATTCATCGCGATACAACATCATAATCAAATCTGCATCCTGCTCGATCGCCCCAGATTCCCTCAAATCTGACATCATTGGGCGCTTATCAGTTCGGGATTCAACACCTCGACTAAGCTGCGACAATGCAATTACAGGTACTGCCAATTCGCGCGCTAATCCCTTCAGTCCGCGTGTAATTTGAGACAACATTTGAACTCGATTTTCACTATTGCCACCCATCAATTGAAGATAGTCAATCACAACTAACCCCAATGCTCCACCACTCTCTGCTTGAAGTCTACGACAACGCGATCGCATTTCAGTGACAGTCAGGTTTGGTGTGTCATCAATATAAAGTGGAAGTTGAGAAAGTTTGCTAATTTCATGGGCCAACGGTTCCCATTCTTGAGCGCTGATGCGACCCGCTCTAAGACGACTACTTTCAATACGAACTTCGCTCGAAAGTAAACGCTGAACCAATTGGTCACGAGACATTTCTAAACTAAACACGGCAACGGGGAGCTTATGGTAAGACGCAACGTTACGAGCAATGTTGAGCACAACGCTTGTTTTCCCCATAGACGGACGACCTGCAACAATAATCAAATCGCCGCGCTGAAAACCTTGGGTCATGGCATCAAGATCGTAAAATCCGCAAGCTAGTCCCGGCAATGTTTGCCCGATCGCCCGACTTTCAATATCTGCGAAGGTTTGAGTCAATACTTCCGCTGTCGAAACCAACCCCTCTTGAGGCCGTGCTTGAGTAATATTAAAAACTTTTTGTTCGGCACTATCGAGAACTTCAGGCAATTCTTGAGCTGTATCATGCCCTAAATCTGAAATCTCATTCCCCACCCGAATCAACCGCCGCCGTAAATACTTATCCATCACCAACTGTGCATACAAATCAATGTTCACCGCACCCGGTGTCCGATCGTACAATTCTACCAATCGACTCTGGCCGCCCACCTTATCAAGGGTTCCCCGATCGCCTAACCATGTCGCTACCGTCATTAAGTCAGCAGGCTTACCCGACTGGTGTAAGGTCAATGCAGCCTCATAAATCAGACGATGAGCCGCCAGATAAAACGCATCGCCTTCTAGAATGTCTGTAATTCGTCCGATCGCCTCCGTATCGACCAGAATTCCACCCAGGATAGCTTCTTCGGCCTCTAGATTTTGGGGTGGGACACGATCGGCTACCGACTGAAAATTCAGGGGTTCGGATTTCTCAGGAATCGGCTCAGAGATCATGGGGCTAGGAATTGCTATGTATGGCGATTGCTATCCATTTTAAGGCGCAGAGGTCCGATCCTAACATCATTTATATGACGATCGCTATCTCTAGTCCACTACCCACTACTTAGACGATCACTTTAGATTTTTTCCCACATTACTTTAGAGAGAATCCTTTCTAAAAAATACATTCTAT
>JAYUEU010000328.1:0-7766 GCA_043739065.1 Synechococcales cyanobacterium
TAATTCGGCCTATCAAAATGCGTTGGGCTGGTCTTACTATATAGAGAAAAACAATGATTTGTCCACAAGTGCCTGGACTCAAGTTTTAATGCTGACTGAATCGGACAAAACTAATAAAGACCGAGCAATGGCGAATATTGGCTTGGCATTAAATTATATGCAAATGGCTAAGAAAGAGCCTAAAAAAGCCCAGAGCCTTAAAGCTGAAGCAATTAAATTGCGCGATCGGGCATTCAAAGCGAGACCCGATGATTTCACAGAAAAATCAATTGGTAAGAATTGGTTATGGACAGAGCAAATGATTGGAGATTTGAAAGAATTACGGTCGTTATAATTTCGCCTATCAGCATAAGATTCAAACAATTAGTATTAAACATAATTTAGGGACTCACGACTAGTAGGAACAAGTAGGAACAGCTATGAGCGCAAGAAAATTAGGAAAATTTCAACTAGGAAAATTTCAACTCCGATCGCTCCCTTTTTTCCTGTTTGCTCTATGGTTCATGGGCTTTGGATTGCCCACCCTAATGCAAGAAGTTC
Organism: Synechococcales cyanobacterium; assembly: GCA_043739065.1. Taxonomy (GTDB): domain Bacteria; phylum Cyanobacteriota; class Cyanobacteriia; order Leptolyngbyales; family Leptolyngbyaceae; genus JAAFJU01. The sequence continues at coordinate 541 of JAYUEU010000328.1, forward strand.
CACTCTGGCTCAACCCACCCAGCGCTGAAATCACCAGACTCACGATCGCCACCGCCATGACCCCAGAAGCCATCCAGCTTTTCTATCACCAAACCCCAGTCATAGAACCTAAATCCGCCTTTGCCCAAAGTTGTCGCAACATTAACCACGCCACAGACGAACTTGTCGCCCTCGGATGTTTTCGCAGCAGTACTCAATCTGGACTCATCATTTCTGGCAAAATATACATTCAATCCATTACCGATCCGCGTTTTGATGGGATCATGGAAGTCACAGCCGCCCACGAGATGCTCCATGCCGTCTATGTTCGCCTCAGCAAATCTGAACAAAAAGATCTAGGCGATCGTTTAGAACGGGCTGCCTTACGAGTTAAAGATCCTCGTCTTGCTGAAGTTTTAAAACGCTACAAAGATACCGATCGTGAACTCTACCGCAACGAACTACATTCTCATCTGGGTACAGAACTGGGCAACCTGGGCGATAGCGTTCTTGAAAAACACTACAGTCGTTACTTTATCGATCGCACAAAAGTCGTGGCCTTGGCCCAGAAATCCCAAACTGCATTCCGCCAATTAGATGACAAAGCCCAAGCCCTAAAAACAGAACTCGATACTCTAGAAGCGAATCTAAAGGCGGATAAACAAAGCATTAAAAAGGCAGATCAAGCCCTACTCGCTGACCAACAAAATCTAGATTCTCTCAAATCTTCATTGATGATGCTCAAAGATCAGGCCGACGATTCGTCCGGTGAAAATTTCACGAATCTTGCCCAGCAATTTGAAAACACAAAATCAAACTACAACACTCAAGTCCAAGACTACAATGCCCAAGTTCAAACACACCAAGATCAAGTAGATCTATTCAATCAAAAAGTAGATGAATATAAACAAAAAGTTATAACTTACAATGCTATTGGTACAGAAGAACGATCGCTCCTCAGTGAACTCAGCGCCACGCCCAACAAAATCAAACCAACACCTTAGCGCTCACTAAAGTCCCAATAAACTCTCAACAATGTAAACGCTGATTAATAAGGGTCAACCAATTCAATACAGATTAAAGATTATCAACACAATACGCCATTAAAATGGTTAAACCAATCGGTCATTGCCGCAGAGGTTAATGGCTTAGAATAGAAAAAACCCTGCCCCAAATGACAACCCGCCTTCTTCAGAAAATTCAATTGTTTTTGATTCTCAATTCCTTCCGCCACAACCTTAAGTTTCAAACCCCGCGCCATCGAAATAATACTGCTAGAAATCAACATTGCATTTCGATCGCGATTAATCTGTCTGACAAATGATTGATCAATCTTCAACTCATCGATCGGCAACTGTCCCAAATAACTTAACGACGAATATCCTGTACCAAAATCATCAATCGACAGCTTCACGCCCAAAGCTTTCAATTGCAACAACTTTTGTACCGTCGCTTCCAAATTCTCCATCACACAACTTTCCGTCAACTCCAACACCAAAAGCTCCGGGTCCAAGCCAGTCTCTTTCAACACAGTCTTAACCAGATTCACCAATTTTGGGCATTGAAACTGCCGCATCGATAAATTAACCGACATCGTAATTGGAACTGTCAGATGCTCAGACCAGGCCATCGACTGCTCACACCCCGATCGCAGCGCCCATTCCCCCAACGGCACAATCAATCCCGACTCCTCCGCCACTCCGATAAATGATTCTGGTGATACCACCCCGCGTTTTGGATCATTCCACCGTGCCAATGCCTCAACCCCAGTCAACGTACCCGTCGCCAAATTAAACTGCGGCTGATAATACAATTCCAACTGCGATCGTTCAATCGCCATTGCCAAATCCGTCGTCATCAAATGCCGTTCCGTTTCTAAATTCGCGATCGTCGGATTATAGAATCGATACCCCGTCGCCATCTCAGCACAACACCAAGTCATCGCCACACTCGATTGAAGCATCAATGTATCCGTATTCAAGTCATGTTGCGGATACACCGAAATTCCCACATGACACTGAAGCCGTAAAGTCTCCTCGAACAGCGGATACGGCACATTCAAAATGCTCAACAACCTCTGAGTAAACTCACTAATCTGGGCTGGGCTGCCCGCATTCTCCAACACGACCCCAAAGACATCCTCCGACAACCGACCCACAAATCCTGGACTAGCCGCAATCATCAATCGCCCCGCCAGCAACCTCAAAAATCGATCGCCCGCCGCCTGTCCAAACGTCAAACAAACATTGCGATAGCTAGTCACCTTGATGGATAACGTCGCCACAGGAGATATATTGATGCCATCATCCGCACGATTACACAATGTCCTCAAATGCTCTCGAAACGACGATCGGTTCGGTAAATCCGTCATCGTATCCCAATGGGCAATCTGAGCAATCTGCACCTTAAAATCCCGAACTTGCTCTAAATAGCTCCGATTCATCATCTTGTGCTTCCGAATCGTCGACTCGATCGCGGCAACTAAATCTTGACTCCGACAAGGTTTTACCAAATAATCATCAGCCCCGAGATTCATCCCATGACGCACCTCATCATAGCTCGCCCGCGCCGTCAAAAAAATAAACGGAATTGTCGCTAGATCCGGATCCTGCCGAATTTCTACCAAAACATCATAGCCATCCATATACGACATCTGCACATCACACAAAATCAAATCAGGACGACGAAGACGCGCCAACGCCAGCCCGGATGACCCATCTTCAGCATCCAGCGTCTGGAATTGATTTAACTTAAGAGTCTCGACTATATGTTGGCGAATTGAAAAATCATCTTCAATAACCAAAATTGTCTTCTGCGGTAGTTGCATAGCCTGATTAAAATCCAAATCACAAACTCGGTCAAAAATTTTATGGACAGAGTTACTCGGACTGCCCGTAATTATACTCATTTCCTGAAAGGTATCCAGAGCTAAATCAATCGCTACAGCTCAGTTTCACACTGAAGAGGCCAGACCTCTCTGGTAAAGAATCCACGAATGCGGTACAATCGACCTCTTGTAAACCCTTGAAACGTCCAAGTTAATCCTGGAAAGTTAGTTCTCTTAATTGGAGCACTCACCGCTTTGCCAGGATGAAGGTGTAAGTTGTGGAATAACACTATTGCGATGTGAGCAAATTTTGCCCCATTGTTTTCGTCAAGTTTCACAGGCGCATCTAACAGGAGGCGAATTTTGCCAAAAAATAACTAGGAACTCTCTAGCATGTTCAGTCAGAATACGAAGCCCAAAGTCGATGTTGGTTTTACCCACGAAGATTTCGCGGCACTATTGGATAAATATGACTACCACTTCAGTCCTGGAGATGTTGTCGCCGGAACGGTATTCAGCCTTGAACCACGGGGCGCTCTGATCGACATCGGAGCTAAGACTGCCGCCTACATCCCTATCCAAGAAATGTCCATCAATCGTATTGACGCACCCGAAGAAGTGCTGCAATCGAACGAAACCCGTGAATTTTTCATCTTGGCTGATGAAAATGAAGACGGACAACTTACACTTTCCATTCGCCGCATCGAATACATGCGCGCTTGGGAACGAGTTCGTCAACTTCAAGCGGAAGATGCAACGGTCCGCTCATTGGTCTTCGCAACCAACCGAGGTGGCGCACTGGTTCGCATCGAAGGATTGCGTGGATTTATTCCCGGTTCTCACATCAGCACCCGCAAACCAAAAGAAGAGTTGGTTGGCGAAGAGTTGCCTCTCAAATTCTTGGAAGTGGACGAAGAGCGGAACCGCCTGGTCCTCAGCCATCGCCGTGCCCTAGTCGAACGTAAGATGAATCGTCTGGAAGTTGGCGAAGTTGTCATCGGAACTGTTCGCGGCATCAAACCTTACGGTGCATTTATCGACATCGGCGGAGTCAGTGGACTGTTGCACATTTCCGAGATCTCCCATGATCACATTGACATGCCTCACAGTGTGTTTAATGTGAACGATGAAGTCAAGGTGATGATTATCGATCTAGACGCAGAGCGTGGTCGGATTTCCCTTTCCACTAAACAACTGGAGCCAGAACCGGGTGACATGGTGAAGAACCGTCAAGCCGTCTTCGATCAAGCTGAAGAAATGGCTGCTAAATACCGCGAAAAGCTGAAAGAGCAAGGTACGCCTGTAGCATCCATGGAAATCACAACGGAAGAAGTGGTTGAAGCTTAGTTTGACCGATCGGTTCGACTTTGGAGTTGTAGATTTGGAATTGACTTAATCTAGATTTGTTATAAGTAGCCTTAGAGATGTTTTCTAGGCTACTTTTTTTATGGCAAAATGGTTATGTGATCCAACAAATCTTCTAATAGTATTTAACTAGTTTTTTTATTTTCGCAGTATCTCTACGTTTAAGCCAACTACACTAATAACAGCACTTCAACTACTATTCCAGTAATGGGCAAATTGGTTATGTTAATCCCGAATCAAATGTCCAAGTTCCAAATGTTCATAGCTCGCAACGGAGTTTATCCAATCATCACCTATATTTGTGGTTGGGTTATGGTCATAATGCTTCTGCATGTCCCTAATGCTCAAGCGATTCCGTTGGATGGATCACAGCTTTTTGAGGCTCAATGTGCAGGCTGTCATGCGGGCGGTGGAAACATTATTAGACGTGGCAAAAATCTTAAACTAAAAGCCCTTCAGAAGAATAAAGTAGATACCCAAGAGGCGATCGTTAACCTCATCACGGTTGGTAAAGGAAACATGTCAGCCTACGCCGATCGGCTCACTCCTCAAGAAATCCAAACCGTATCAGCTTATGTTCTTGCTCAAGCCGCCCAGAATTGGAAATCAGAGTAACCCCCCTGGGAAAGAATGGAATTCAGCGATTTAATCGTAAATATTTAAATTTGAATTTCTAAGATTGCCCCGTATGATCCTAAATAGTTTTCTTTTTCTTCTCTATGAATCCTGAATCAATAGACATCTCTACCCAAGCGCGCGCTCCCCAAGCGCCCCCCGAATCGAAACAAGTGGTGCAATGGCTCAACGAAGTTAAATCTCTTCAACAACAAGTCCGAGATCTAACGATCGAACTCGATGCTGCCCAACAAAATGTAGACTCGTGGCGATCGCGTTACGAAACAGAAGGCCAACAAAGACGCACCGATGTAACCACACGCCAAGATCAAATCAACAAGCTTCAAACTGAAATAGCTCAACTTCGCACCCAACCCGAATTCTCAACCACCCTAAGCGATGACGCGATCGTCCTTCAAATCAACGCTATTACTAGTATGACTGCGCTCCAAGGCAAACTCTTTGAGGTCTGGACGGATAGAGATAATGTACTAGCAGCACTTAAAAAAGAGCAACTAGCCCATGAAAAAACTAAAAAAGATCTAACGATGGCCTTAGCTGACGCAATGGATGTTCTAACGCCCAAAAAATAGTTATAAACTTGACTCAGCCCGAAACCCAGCCGTATAAGTAATAGCTGTTTAAATCATAGCTATTCAAGTTTTAAGTCAAATTACTTACGCGAACCCCATCACCTTAGCGACTGCTATAAGCTCAGGATCAACGCCTTGATGGAATTGGTTCTCACTATGCTTAATGGCTGAATCCGGATCCTTCAACCCATTCCCGGTCAACACACAGACTACCGTGGCTCCCGTTGGGACTTGATCCTTCACCTTCAAAAGCCCTGCTACTGATGCCGCACTAGCTGGCTCACAGAAGATCCCTTCATTTCCCCCAAGCTTCCGGTATGCAGCAATAATTTCCTCATCCGTCACCGCATTAAACTGACCACCACTCGCCGCCTGTACATCCAGTGCTTTCTGCCAATTTGCCGGATTACCAATCCGAATTGCCGTCGCTAAGGTTTCAGGATTTTTGACTCGCTCTCCCGAGACCAATGGTGCTGCTCCCGAAGCCTGAAATCCCATCATCTTCGGCAATTTAGTGCAACGCTTCTCCCCATAATATTCATTAAATCCCATCCAATAGGCACTGATATTTCCAGCATTTCCCACCGGAATACACAACCAATCAGGAGCCTCACCCAACACATCAACGACCTCAAATGCCGCTGTCTTTTGGCCCTGAAGACGATAAGGATTCACAGAATTCACCAGTGTAATCGGGTAGTTGTCAGACATTTCGCGAACAATTTCCAACGCCCGATCGAAATTCCCCTTAATCGCTAAAATCTCAGCCCCATAGAGCAATGCCTGAGCCAATTTCCCCAGAGCAACATAGCCGTCAGGGATCAGAACAAACGCCCGCATTCCACCTCGACAGGCATAGGCTGCTGCTGCCGCTGAAGTGTTTCCTGTACTCGCACAAATAATTGCTTCAGCTCCGGCCTCCTTGGCTTTCGTCACCGCCATCGTCATGCCACGGTCTTTGAAACTACCTGTTGGATTAAGGCCGTCATACTTGATATAGACCTGGACTCCACGACCAATCTCAGCTGCGATCGAAGGCACTGGAATCAGTGGCGTATTTCCTTCGCACAAAGATATAATAGGCGTTGAATCCGTCACTGGGAGGTAGGGACGATAAGCATCAATCAATCCATTCCATCGTTTTGCGACGGGTAGACGGTGGTTGATGGCATCGTTGGCAGCAGAGAGGCTAGTGGTCACAGTCGATGGGGGATTTTTCTGAAGGTTAATTGAGATATATTTTACCCTGCTCCGGTCCTCTTGGGATGAATCAGCCAGAGGAAGATGCTACACAGTCGATGTTATGCCGGGGTTATGTCGGGAATTTAACCCTCTGGAACTTCTGTATAATGGGCCGCGTCATCTCACCTGAGCAGCATCTACTTGAGAATTATGTTTTAACTTTTCAATGGAAAGTTGTAGGATTGCCCTCATATGGTTTGTTTACCTCCTACCTAATTCAACTATCTATTTTCTTCAGGATGGTCGAAAAAGGACAGACTTTGGTCTTGTCTTGGGAAAATAACTGCCATTTGGCAATGATGTCTCAAGCGGGCTAATGCCTGAAAATGTAAACGAATGATAAGAAAAACAAAAAACAGTTAAAATAATGTGGCGTGAAAATAAATATGAGTAATCAAATGATGACGTCTGCCCAATTAGACCCTGTTCATGCTCAAGTGGTTGAGCGCATGAAGGTCCTGTACCACGCGGATCATCAGGAGCGTTTTCTGTCGATACAGGCTGAAACAGAAATGCTTCTCCACCAGCTCCGTGCTCGGAAAGCTGCTCGGTTAGAGGCTCCTGTCTTAGAGGTCTACTCTAAATCGTAACCTGGTCTCAGTTTT
>JAYUEU010000329.1:0-2808 GCA_043739065.1 Synechococcales cyanobacterium
AGTGGTTTATAAGATCGCCCATCAGTTTTTACCCTGTGTGTTGCAGTTAATTGGGGTGTTGGGGTACATGATTTATCAGAGCTGGCAAATGACGCTGGCAACGTTGATCGTGGCTCCGATTATGGCGGTGTTGATTGGCTGGTTTGGTGAACGGATGCGATCGTTTTCCAGTAGTAGTCAACAGCGGGTTTCAGATTTATCATCGTTGCTGGTCGAGACCTTTAGTGGAATTCGATTAATTAAAGCCTTTGCAGCCGAAGACTATTCTACGAAAAGATTTGCCGCTGAAGCAGAGCGCAACCGAGAAGCGAAATTTAGCACTGAACGACTCCGGGCGATCGAATATCCGGTGGTTGGATTTCTTCAAGTTTTAGCCTTTTGTGTATTATTTTTTCTAGGCGTTTGGTTGATTGCGGGAGGAAAATTAAAACCGGAAGAATTTGGCAGCTATTGCATCGCCGTGACGATGTTGATTGACCCAATTAATTTATTGGCTAGCAACTACAACGAATTTAAACAGGGCGAAGCGTCGGTCGATCGGATTTATGAATTAATTGATCTAAAACCCACCATTGCTGAACTCCCTGGCGCAATAGATCTGCCCGCAATTGAAGGAAAAGTTGAGTTGCGTCAAGTCAGTTTCTTTTATAAGGCCGATCGGCCTGTATTAGAAAATCTAAGTTTAACGGCACAACCCGGAGAAGTAATTGCACTGGTGGGAGCGTCTGGAGCTGGGAAATCGACCTTAGTGAATTTGATTCCCCGCTTTTATGATCCACAGAATGGAATGTTATTGATTGACGATCGTGATATTCGCAGTGTGACCTTGAAGAGTTTGCGTCGTCAGATTGGGATTGTGCCACAGGAAACTACATTATTTTCCGGGACGATCGCGGAGAACATTGCGTTTGGTCAAACAACTATTGATTTTGCCGCAGTTGAAGAAGCTGCAAAAGTCGCTAATGCCCATCAATTTATTAGCCAATTTACTCAGGGTTATCACACCTGGGTCGGTGAACGTGGGGTGAATCTATCCGGGGGTCAACGGCAACGGCTAGCGATCGCCCGCGCTGTACTATTGAATCCCCGAATTTTGATTCTTGATGAAGCAACGAGTGCCTTAGACTCCGAATCTGAAGCATTAGTTCAAGAGGCATTAGAACGAATTATGAAAGGTCGAACCGTATTTATTATTGCCCATCGACTAGCTACTGTACGCAAGAGCGATCGGATTTTGGTGATGGAAAAAGGGGCGATCGTGGAGTCGGGACGACATGAGGAATTGTTAGCGCACAATGGTCGATATGCTGGGTTTTACGCTAAACAGTTTTCATGATTTATTGATAAGACGGGATTGAAGATAATCGGATCACGTCTGTAAATAATATCTTCAAAAAATCATAACTTAGCCCTCAGTATCAACGCGTTCCAATTGCCATAGGATTTGATTGCTTTCTTCCCGAACCCGCGAAATCAACCAACTGCGCCAGACCCAATCTTCTTTTTTGGAACCGATCGTTTTTGCCGTCAATTGTACGATCGTGGCCAATTCCTGTGTAGTTAGCAAATAATTGCCCTTCGCAACTTCATCCGCAATTCTGAGCCGTTCGATCGTCTCGCGTAAATCTTTCATTTCAGAATCCTCTTCAATTGCACTAACGTTTTCAATTACTACTTTTTCAATGACTTTAGATAGTACGGACTCGCCTAAATCTTTAGATGAATCAAGTTCATCCAGTGCAAAAAGCGGAAGTCCAACACCATTAATCGGTTTAGCCTCAGGTTTGATCTCAGGCTTAATTTCAGATTCAATTTCCAATTCAATTTCAGGCTTAATCTCAGATTTTGCCGTTACGTTCACATCAGCAGCCGAAAATTGTCGCAGCGGAATCGGGGAATTGTGAGAGAACGATCGGGCAATCACATCACAGCGCTCATTCCCTTCATCACCCGAATGTCCTTTCACATAACGCCATTCGACCTTACTAGAATGTAATTCATCAAGTTTTTCCCAAAGATCTTTATTCAGAACATCTTTTCCCGCCGCCGTTTTCCAACCCTTTTTCTTCCAACCGGAGATCCATTTGGTAATACCATTTTTGACATATTCACTATCGGTATACAGAAGAATGCCTTCCTTCTGCCCCGATGCAACGTAATACTCCAATCCACCGATCGCCGCCTGCATTTCCATTCGATTGTTTGTCGTAGCAAGAGACCGATCGCCCAACTCCTGAATACCGCCACCTTCAAAATATACAACCGTCCCCCAACCTCCAGGACCAGGATTTCCAGAACAAGCACCATCAGTATAGATACGATCGATTTTGGCAATTGGCTGATTCATGATCAAAAACACTAGACACTGAGCAGAACATCTGAACCATTATCTACCAAAAGATGTCTCATGCAATCGGGCGTCAACCATGCGTTCATCAATTATTGAAATGCAAGTGCTAAACTTGAATCCAATTTACGCGTTTGCCGGGTGTGATAGACGACCAAACGATAGCACAGACCACCGGACTGTCGGTTGAAGAGGTACGATGCTTGAGATAAGCCCAATGAAGCGACCTAACAAATCGACAACCTCTTGTCAAAAAAGTGTCACTTTCAGTTGGCAAGATACAATAAGATACGATCGCCTTAGATCAAAAATCGCCTTAGACCAAATTAAGTCGCGATCGTTCACAGTTCTGGAGTACCGCACACAATGGGAAGAGTCGTAGGGATCGACCTGGGCACCACAAATTCGGTTGTCGCCGTCATGGAAGGGGGTAGACCTGTTGTCATTGCCAATGCGGAAGG
>JAYUEU010000330.1:0-3270 GCA_043739065.1 Synechococcales cyanobacterium
TTCTTGGAAACGATCTGTAAGGCACTTTCCCTATGCTCTACCGATCGTGGATCTACTGATCGCTGAGTCACCATGTCCAGATCTTTACTCACCACAACATCTCAACTCGCTTTTATGTTATTCAAAGTCAATAAAATATATGGAATTTGATTATCAAACAACTATCACCAACTAAGAGGTTTGCTCATACTACAAGAGCACTTGTGGGTTTATCCCAATAGCGAGTAGCTGACTATCGTTCCCAGCTTTGATCGAGAAATCACTTCTTAAACAAGAAATATTTATCGAATATCTATGATAATCCCATATCCTGTAATGCTGGATTTATAGATCGCCATAAATCCAGCATTACAGGATAATTCTTTAGTATTTTCATCAAAAAGGCTTGAAAGCCATACACTAACTCTACATAAAATCCTAGATCTCACATTTCTTAAAATGTCTACCTTGTAAGATCGCCCTCAATAATCTGCTCTACGGACTAGACAGATTTCGATGGAAAGCCTGATCGCAACCGATGCATAAATTCAATTAATAAATGGACGATCGCCGTTGGATTATTTTGAGGAAGACCGTGGTCTGCCTCAGGAATGACCCTCAACTCAGCCCCTATAATCGATTGTGCATAGGTCTCACAGTGCCAAGCAGGAATTGTTTCATCATTCTCTGCGGCTAAAATAAGAGTCGGAGAAGTAATGGCAGAAATGTGTTTTTCGACAGTATCGATCGCATCTTCGGGTCTAAGACGATCGACTAAAAACGATCGGGCCGCAGGTTGACGATTGAGTTCACAACGTGCCCAACAGACTAGGTCTAGTGTTTTCGTCTGACGGAATAATATCGCTATAGGTTTGATTAACCAGAGCAACGCATCAACAACGGGCGTTTGCCACAGTACCGGACGCATCCAGTTATATCGTCCACAGAACGAATCATCCCGGATCCCTGCTGGAGCCACTAGACACAAGGCTCTAACCTGATTCGGATAGGCGATGGCGTAAGCGGCAGACACCCAACCCCCGAAGGAATGACCAACTAAAATACAAGATTCTAAGCCCAATTGTTGTAGAACTGCTCGCAAAAATGCCACTTCCTGGGCCACTGTATAAGCGACGGGAGGCTTGGACGATGCCCCAAAACCAAGCAAGTCTAATGCAATCAAATCCATCGTACTTCCATGATCTAAGCCATGATCCAAGGCAACCCTCTGTGAGATTTCTGCCATCACGCCTTGCCAATTTGCACTGTCTCCGAGAAATCCATGTAATAAGACAATAGGTGTTCCTTTATTGCCCGATCGTCGATACGCGGCCTGCTGGACCTGGGGAATTTCTGGAATGTTTTCTAATGTCACTTGAATAAACTGTAATGGAAATTCCAACTGGGATTTTCCTTGATCAGATGAAGATGCAATATGAAGATTTGATAGATTCGATCGAGACATATTGAGTATTCTGTAAAGTACAGCTAAAGTTTTTTAAGAGGAGTTCTCAGGTTACCTAGTTGCTTTTCATACTGAAATAATTCCGTACATACGGGCTAGGTGCTTTACTACCCAGTTTTTACAGCTCAGTAATTTGAGCGCGGAGATAAACCAAAATGTCAATTAAGAGTGCTTCCCGTTTTTTATCTGCTGCCTCTCAAGATCAAGAGATCCGCGATCGATTCCAATCGGTCAAATCCCCAGATGATTTCCTCTGTGTTTCCCAAGAAATGGGCTATAGCTTCACGACCGCAGAGCTTAAGAAAATTGTCACCCTGAAAAGCCGAAATATTCAAGTCCGGCGCACCACGGGAGTTTGGCGTTGGTTAAGACAGGTCAATTGGGTCGAACGCCATCGTTAATTCTGGCTCATTAATCTGACGACCCATTAATCTGCCAACTTCGCTCCAAACGATCGTACTTAACCGTCACCTACTGCGATCGTTTGGGCTTCTACGGCCTTGCGCAATCGATCGACCTCGCTATGGAGTCCGTAGGTATCCAGGCGATAGCTTAACGGATAGGCGATCAAACGTGCAGTAGTATGGAACAGGGTATCAATTTCGATTAACCCATTTTCCCGTAGAGTATTGCCCGTTGCAACGAGATCTACGATCGCTTCAGACATTCCAGTAATCGGACCAAGTTCGACCGAGCCGTGGAGTGGAACAATTTCTACAGGCAAATCTAATCCATCAAAATAATCTCGTGCGCAATGAACAAAAGACGAAGCAACCCGTCCCTGCATGGGTAACTCTAAAGACGATCGGTAAGGGCTAGAGGCTTTGACGGCCACAGACAATCGGCACCCACCAAACTTCAGATCCAATACTTGAGCCACGTTGGGCTTTTTTTCTCGAATTACGTCATAACCCACCACACCGAGCTGAGCTTGACCATATTCGACATAAATGGGAACATCTCCATTCCGAACCAAGAGTGCTTTGGCGCGTCCGGTGGGTTCCACAATTTGCAACTGACGACATCCTGGCTCTAAAAAACCACTGAAATCTAAGCCAATTGATTGAAAAAGTTTGATACTTTCCTTAAGCAGAGAGCCTTTGGCAAGCGCGATCGTCAGCATATAAATCTCTCTTTAGTGGGTCTGGCTCTAGATTGAAGGCACAAATTAAATCCGCTGGAATAATCGCAATTAAACGATTCGCGTCTTTATTTTAGAATAGCGAGAATCGGGATACATTTGAGGCGACGGAGTGAGAGGCTTGCGTGGAAATGCAAATTTTGTTGGTCGATGACGAAATCGAAATGGCTCAGCCAGTGGCACAAATTTTACAGCGAGAGGGCTATGAAGTCTCGATGGCACACGACGGAACAAGCGGTAATCAAATGGCGATTCTTGGAAGTTTCGATCTGCTCATTTTGGATTGGATGTTGCCTGGAGTCTCGGGGTTGGAAATTTGCCGATCGCTTCGCCAGAAAGGCAATATGACACCTGTTTTGTTTTTGACGGCAAAAGATACCTTGGACGATCGGGTGAATGGGCTAGATGCAGGGGCTGATGACTATTTGATTAAACCCTTTGAATTACGTGAATTACTCGCTAGAGTACGCGCCCTATTGCGTCGTCCCAGTCAAATTAGTCAAGTCCCCGAACTCAGTGTAATTCCGCCCAGTCTTAAGGTGCAGGATTTGGAACTCAATGTCAACGATCGGATGGCCCATCGATCGGGACGGGGGATTGATCTTTCTGAGAAGGAAACACAGCTTTTGGCCTATCTAATGCAATTTCCGAACCAGCTTCTAACGCACGATCGAATTTCAGCTCA
>JAYUEU010000331.1:0-9096 GCA_043739065.1 Synechococcales cyanobacterium
GGGAAAAACTGAGTCCACCGAGAATAATCTGTAATCTGCATCCAGACTTCGGTGTAGGGCATAGGCAAATACATCTGAGCAGTCACCGCCCCGCCCCAAGCCGAATGAGGCCGAGTTTGGAGAATAATATCGCCTTTGAGAAGCGCTTTAAGCGTGTTAGGCGAAATGTTAATGGGTAGTGTAGTAATCATGAATCCCAACTCCTCTAGAACAGTGCAAATGAATGATGTGGCGGTATGTCAATTAACCTACTTCATAGATTCCTAAGAAGGGTAGGTATTTTCCGGGTCTGATGCTAAAACCTTATCTAGTCGCATCCCCTGATAAAGATATGAAAAACTATCCTGAGGGATGATGTGCGTGAAATTACGATCGGCAGAAATACTCTTGTACAATTACTTATAGATTTGGCGCGGGAGAACAGATGCAATCTTCAAGAGATTCACGGGTGTTTGTGTTTTGGTTTGTGGTCGGGCTGACCTGTTTTGTCTGGGCGCTGCGAGGGTTTGGTTTGGTGACGTTCATTCCTGGATTTGTGCTGGGGTTGTTGATTGCGGCATCTATTGCGTTGTTAGTGATCAATGGTTGGCTTGAAACGCGCTAATTATCTATTAAAAGCTTTATTCGTTAACTAGTATTTCTATGGCTGCTCTCCATCCCACGGTTGCTCTCTATCGTATTCTGGACGCAAATCTCGATCGTGCCCGTGAAGGGTTGCGGGTCATTGAGGATTGGTGTCGGTTTGGGTTGAATGATGCCAAACTTAGCGAACAATGTAAAGCAATGCGCCAGACCCTTGGGCAATGGCATAACCCGATGTTCCGATCGGCCCGTGATACTGATGGCGATTTGGGGACATCGATTACTCATCCGCTGGAACGTGTGCGATCGGATATTCCGCAAGTCCTGCAAGCGAATCTTTGTCGAATTGAAGAATCTCTGCGGGTTTTGGAAGAATATGGCAAGATTTATAGCCCTGAAATGGGTGCGGTTATGAAACAATTGCGGTATCAAACGTATAGTCTAGACAGTCAAATAATGCGCTCATCTCCCCGTCATATCAAGCTCCATCAAGCCCAACTTTATCTCGTCACAGCGCCATCAGAAACCTTGCTTGAAACCGTCGAAGCTGCACTGGAAGGGGGATTGAGTTTGGTGCAATATCGAGATAAAAATGTAGATGATGATGTGCGCTATGCCAATGCGATGAAGCTCAAAGATCTTTGTCATCGCTATGATGCGCTATTTATTGTGAACGATCGGGTGGATATTGCGATCGCGGTGGATGCGGATGGTGTGCATTTGGGGCAGCACGATTTGCCCTATGCCTTTGCTCGCAAGTTGTTGGGGCCTGATAAAATCATTGGCCGATCGACTACGAATCCAGATGAATTTGCGATGGCGATGGCGGAAAGTCCCGATTACATTGGCGTGGGTCCCGTTCATGAGACTCCGACTAAAGCGGGTAAGGCGGCATCTGGTTATGAGTATGTGCAATATGCGGCGACCCACTGTACGATTCCTTGGTTTGCGATCGGTGGTATCGATATGGATAATGTGAAGGCCGCGATTAATGCGGGGGCAACGCGGGTTTCAGTGGTTCGATCGATTATGAGTTCGACTCAGCCGAAATTAACGACGGAATATTTTCTATCTCAGCTCAGTAATCGGGGTTAAGTTCATGATTGGTAGCACATTCAATATCACGGTCAATGGTCAAGATCATCAGTGTGAAAGCGCGACCTTGCTTCCAGATTTGTTGACTCAACTGAATATGAACCCTAAGTTAGTCGCGATCGAATATAACGGAGAAATTTTGCATCGACAATTTTGGCCGCAGACTCAGATTCAAGCGGGCGATGCTTTAGAGGTTGTGACGATCGTAGGCGGCGGTTAATTGGTGATTAATTTAGATGAACAATTAATTAAACGTTCTGCGCTGTCGTTCGGAGATCCCCACAGATTGCTTATGGGTCTGCGGTTTGCTTCTATGGGACAACGGCGATAGAGTATTAGGGTATCGTCCAACGTGCTACGGCGCTGTTATGAGGCTTGTTATGACACGTTTCTTTCAAAACTTTATAAAACCGATCGTCAGTTCTATTGTGGCGATCGCTCTCTTGGTTACCCTTTGGGTCGGTAGTCCAGCTCCAGCAGATGCTGCATCCTACGGTGGACGAATGGGCGGCGGCTCCTTCCGATCGGCTCCCCGTAGCTACAGCGCTCCCCGATCAAGTGGTGGCTATAACCGTGGCTACGGCGGTGGAATGGGTGGCGGCAGTAGCTTTTTCTTCTTCCCTTCGCCTTGGATGTTCTTTGGCGGCGGCGGCGGTTTTGGCGGAATACTTTCCTTAATGGTATTTGCAGCATTGGCAAGTACGGCGGTGCAGGCATTCCAGCGCTTCCAACAAGGTCAGGACGGTGGTGATGACTTGGGGCTAAACTCCTCAAAGGTATCCGTGGTGAAACTGCAAGTCGGCCTTCTATCTGAAGCTAAGACGTTGCAAGAAGATCTCAACCGCATTGCCCAGAAAGCAAACACTGCATCGAGTGCTGGATTGGCTCAAGCCCTTCAAGAAACCACACTGTCTCTATTGCGTCATCCTGAATACTGGGCCTATGCAGGTGGTGAGAGCAAGCAATCTGCAATGTTGGCGGCGGAGTCTGAATTCAACCGTATGATTCTCTCGGAGCGTAGTAAGTTCTTGGGTGAGTCGGTGTCTAATGTGTCCGGCCAACTCAAGCAAGCTAATGCCACGCTTACGATGAATCCTGCTGGAGAGTTAGTTGAACAACAGTCTGGTGAATATATTGTGGTGACTCTTTTGGTGGGCGCGGAAGGTAAAGTTGAACTTCCAGCTATCAATAGTGCAACCGATTTACGGCGTGCATTGAGTACTTTAGGGGCGGTGTCGAGCGATCGGCTACTCACCTTAGAAGTTTTGTGGCAACCCGGTTCAACCGATGGCGTTCTGACTAGCGATGATATGGTTGAATACTATCCGACGCTGAAGCTTGTTTAGGATTCGAGTTTAGAGTTCGATCGGTTTGATAAAAAAGCTCTGGAGGATTAGTTGTCTCCCAGAGCTTTTTACATGGTGTAAGAGTTTGAGTAGATCTTTGTCAAGTTATGAAATAAACCGATCGGATCTTGAATCCAGCTTAGAATTAGTTTAATGAATGTCTTATGGCGGTACGGACCGATCGGATTGAATTTGAAATCACCACTAGATTATCTACTATTACCTAACCATATGAATTCAGAAAAAATTGGGGTTGCACTGATCGGAACTGGGTTTGGACAGAAAGTTCATTTACCTGCACTGCGAGCCAATCCAAATATTGAAGTCGTTGCTGTCTATCATCGCGATCGCACCACGGCTGAAACGATCGCTAAAACCCACAATATTCCTCACGCCTATACTACAGTTCCGGACACTATCAACTGTCCAGAAGTCCAAGCCGTCACGATCGCCACCCCACCTTTTTTGCATTACGACATGGCAAAGGCTGCACTAAATGCAGGGAAACACATTCTTCTCGAAAAACCAATAACGCTAAATGAAGCCCAAGCCCAAGAACTGTATGAGCTAGCAACGGAAAAAAAACTGATTGCGACTATGAATTTTGAGTTTCGTTATATTCCATCTTGGCAAAGGCTTTCAGAACTTTTAAATGACGGTTATGTTGGCAATGTTCGCTATGCAAAAGTAGATTGGCTAGTGTCTAGTCGAGCCGATGCAAATCGTCCATGGAATTGGTATGCCCAGAACGATCTCGGTGGTGGTGCCTTAGGAGCGATCGGGTCCCACGCGTTTGATTATATTACTTGGCTACTCGGAGACATAAAACGGGTTTCCGCCAGACTGAGCACCTCTATTCTCCAGCGCCCCGATCCGTTAGACAATAATCAACTCAAATCGGTCACGGCGGACGATACCTGCAATATTTTATTAGAACTCGGGTCTCAAGTTCCAGTACAAGTTTGTTTAAGCTCTGTGGCCATGCAAGGACGTGGACATTTTATTGAGATTTACGGCGATCGCGGCACCCTCGTTCTCGGTAGCGACAATCAGAAAGACTATGTTCATGGATTTAAACTGTTAGGCAGTCAAAATAATGAACCTCTTCAGGAACTTGTAATTCCCGCTTCATTAGAGTTTTCTAAAACCTACGATGACGGTCGAATTGCGCCGATCGCTCGTGTGGTTGATGCCTGGGTTCAAGCCATTCAAACTGGAAAACCGATGTCACCGTCGCTCAAAGATGGGGTTATTTCTCAGCGCATCATGGACGCTTGCCATAGGTCGAATGATACCGATCGATGGGTCACGCTCTAACGACTCAGCACTTCTAAATTTGGAATGAGCTTAGGTTATTCCAGCCGATCATTGGCTCTGTATAAAAGTTTTAAGTAAACGAGACCGTTCGTGATCAGTGGTTACTAAAATTTTTGCAACACCACAAGCAGGCGATCGTTAATCTGCTGCACCAACGTTGTTAGACCGTACTTTTTGCTAAGCAGAACTACAGACTCTTGCCGGATAATTGCTTATCTAAAATATGATTTACCATATGTTTATGCTTTTCGGGAATAGCCATGCTCATAAATCCTTTCCCTAGCAAGAACCGTGGTTTTAATCGAATTGTTAACACATTTGACTTGTTTACATCCCAAGCATATGAACTAATTCTTTGCCATTTAGTCAATGAATACATTCGACAAATACCATTTTCTCTAAGCTCAAACTTGTCTAAGCCTATGGCAACAAAGAAGCTAGCAGAAAACCACCAATAAACGAGTTTAGATATCTCTGGCTCAAGGCTAGTGTATTTAGGAACTCTATCTGTAGCTAACATAAAAACTGACCATGTCTGAAAAATTGCAACTGCAACTTCAAACAAGCCTAGCCATAATATAGACTTGCTCTGTGAAGATCTTTCTATATTGATTAGCAAAGCACCAGCCTTCCGCTTTCTAAAGAACCAACTGATCCACCATGCACTAATGCCTACAGTACATAAGATTTGGAAAATGGATAAATTTACCCAGCCGTATTTTCCAAATAATAGAATCATAAAGGCGAGGGCAGATCCAAATAAAGCCGCAGGAATTCTGTAGCGATACATACCTATAGCCGCTTCACGTCCTAACATCTTCTCGGTATCTGCATAACCAACCCAAAGTGAGCCAGCTAAAACTACCAAGATGAAGAAACCCCAAAACCACGCCATAATATTATTCTTTAACTTAAGAGGCTCATAGTATACCTCTTACATAGCGAATAGATTAGCCGATGAGGGCAGAATTCCAAATTTAACGAGATGTGTTTATTTCAGCGTTTCTTATTTCGATTGATTTCAATAAAACCTAACGATTCTACAGACTTGACAGTTCAACGATCGGAAGCGTTCTCATAAATCATTAAAAAAGCGATCGAAACTCAAATCCCGATCGCTCTCATTCATTTAATTGACCCGAACATTAGTAAGCGTCTTGCAGCTCATAAAAATCAGGCGACACATAATCTTTCCGTAACGGATAACCCACCCAATCCTCTGGCATCAAAATCCGCTTCAGACCCGGATGGCCTTCATAAATAATGCCGTACATATCAAAGGTTTCACGCTCTTGCCAGTCTGCACCTTTCCAAATCCAATACACGGAAGCGACCTTCGGATTTGCGCGGGGTAGAAACACCTTGAGGCGAACTTCCATCGGCTTCAGACAGTTATCCTCAATTTTGATCAAGTGATAAAAACTCACCAAATCACACCCTGGACCGGAATCATAGCCGCCCTGACACTGAAGGCAATTGAACCCATAGGCGTACAGCGCGCTAGCAAACGGAACCAAAAAATCCGCTTCCACCTTGATCATCTCAATTCCTGACGCATCCAGCCCCAGAAATTCATGATCAAACCCTTCACTCGTCAACCACTGAGACACGTCACCGCAAACCGCGATCGCCCCAGTTTCTAACGCTTGCACCTCATCAGCCATTACACCGCCTCCGATCGTACTGCTTCTAATTCCGCCACTTCCACCACCATCGGTAAGCCCATCGCTTCCATCAATTCCGCTGGGGGAGCCTGACGACTAGCGGCTTGTAAATACTCACCCGTCACCTCACCCTTAACAGCTTTCAGACTGTGAGTGGTGCTGTAATACCGATGCTGTTGACGTTGGAATTCCCGTTCCTGCATCGATTCATTAGAGATTTTTTTACGCAACTTAATAATTGCATCAATGATTGCTTCAGGACGTGGCGGACATCCCGGCAAATACACATCAACCGGAATCAGCTTGTCTACACCGCGCACTGTGCTAGGCGAATCTACACTGAACATGCCGCCCGTAATCGTGCAAGCGCCCATAGCAATTACATACTTCGGTTCCGGCATCTGCTCATAAAGCCGAACTAATGCTGGCGCCATTTTCATCGTGACGGTCCCGGCTGTGATGATTAAATCAGCTTGACGAGGAGTCGATCGGGGCACAAGGCCAAAGCGATCAAAGTCAAACCGCGAACCCAACAGCGCCGCAAATTCAATAAAGCAGCAAGCCGTTCCATACAACAACGGCCAAAGACTGGAAAGCCTCGCCCAGTTGTACAAATCATCGACCGTTGTCAACACAACATTTTCTGATAATTCCTGGGTCACGGCCGGACGATCGACCGGGTTCATGATCATCGAATCAATTGAAATCTTGTTGCTTGTTTCAGAACTCATGACCATTCCAATGCTCCTTTGCGCCACGCGTACACTAATCCGATCACCAAAATTGTGATGAATATCAAGGCTTCGACAAACGCCAACAATCCAAGTTGACTGAACGCTACAGCCCAGGGATACAGAAACACAGTTTCCACATCAAACACCACAAACACTAGCGCAAACATATAGTAGCGAATATTGAACTGAATCCAAGCCCCGCCCACTGGCTCCATCCCCGACTCATAGGTCGTTCGACGAACAGGTCCACGACGGCTCGGACGGACTAGCTTGGATGCGGTTAAGGCCAACACAGGCACAAATCCGCAAACCAGCAAGAAGCCGAGTAAATATTCATATCCGGTTAAAACAAACACTCTAGAGCCGCCTCGTCACAGGTTAAGACTTCAACAAAAACGATCGGGAATCCCCGTCTCCTTGCTCAAGCACAATGGGTGAATAAAATAGATGAATACGATAGATGAGTAAATCACACGTCTATAACAATACTCACTACTGCTTCCTATTATAGTCAGTCCAAGTCTTCAAAAATTGACTTTCTCAGCTAATCCTTCCATGGAAGTTCCTAGCCCTAACGCATTGCATCTCGTCAATACTTCAAAAGGATCTGGACCCCAACGGTGTGATAACCCAACTATGTAATAATAAGTTCTGTTACAACGTCTAAGATTTCCCCATACTGACCATGAGTCAAGACCTCTCCCCTCAAACGCCCCCTGAACCCGATTCCACTCTGGTGGATCCTGTATCTTTGGGCGAAGACGCTACGCCGCAAATCGCCACCGAAGTGGTCCTAGACTGCTACGAATGTTCGTCTTGTGGCTATACCTACGATCCGAAAAAGGGCGATTCTCGAGGCAAAGTTCCAGAAGGGACCGCCTTTCCTGATCTGGCTGCCCGCTGGAGATGTCCGGTGTGTGATGCCCCCAAGACTCGCTTTAACAACATTGGGCGGGCGGGTGCAGCGTCCGGGTTCAAAGAGAATTTAAAGTATGGTCTCGGCGTTAACACGATGACACCGGGCCAGAAGAATCTACTCATTTTTGGCAGCCTTTTACTGGCCGTCATTTTCTTTTTGAGTCTTTACGGCTTGGGATGAAGCTTGAATTTTAGTTTTTGTTATATTTTTTGGGAGCGCGCTTAGGTCATGGTTTGGATGGTTAACTCAAAAACGGAAAACGGGCAGCAGATTCTTTCTCTGTTCAAGGCGAAATTGAAACATCGGCTGCAACACGCTGGCTTGACGATCGCCTTTCTTCTACTTGTGGTCACTGGACTGCTCGGCCATGCCATGCCCTCTGATGCGGCATTTCTGAAATCGATCGACACAAAACCTTGGGAAATAGTTAAACTTCCTACTGACGAAAGTCCATTGGATGTGGATTTTTTGCCTGAAAGCCCAGAGCAAGGCTGGATTGTCGGCACCAATTCTTCAATTTTTCAAACCACTGATGGCGGAGCCACTTGGCAACAGAAAAAGCTTGATCTCGGCACCGAAAAATATCGTTTAACCTCCGTGAGTTTCTCTGGTCAAGAGGGCTGGATTGCAGGCCAACCTTCCATCTTGCTCCACACTAAAGATGGCGGAAATAATTGGGAACGGATGCCCTTGAGTGAAAAACTCCCCGGTTCTCCAAGTGACCTGATGGCCTTAGGACCAGATTCTGTTGAAATGGTCACAGATATCGGTGCAATTTACCAAACCCAAGACTCGGGCCGCAACTGGAAAGCCATGGTGAATGATGCCTGTGGGGTATTCAAGAGCCTACACCGATCGGATGATGGCCAATACGTCGCTGTGTCATCTCGTGGTAATTTCTTCTCGACCTGGAAACCCGGCAGCACTGCTTGGGAGCCGTTTAACCGCAACAGTTCTCGCCGACTTCAAGGGATGGGATTCACCCCTGACAATCGTCTTTGGATGCTGGCTCGGGGTGGTCAACTTCAATTTACTAATTCCTCCGATCCCGAAGATTGGCAAAAAGCGCAGGCTCCTGAGTCGTTTAATAGCTGGGGATTTTTGGATTTGGGCTATCGAACGACGGATGAACTTTGGGTCGTAGGGGGTAGTGGGACTCTCTTAGTGAGCTACGACAACGGCAAAAGTTGGAAAAAAGACGGCAATGTTGAAGATGTGCCAGCAAATCTATACAAAATCGAGTTTACCAGTCCCGATCGAGGCTACATCCTGGGTCAGCGCGGTACATTCTTGAGATACCGAGGCCAATCGGTCTAAAATCAAAGGAATTCTGAAGGTCGCTCTTGTGGGGCTTTCGCTCCTGATCTATGATGTTTTGTATCAGAAATTAATCTGTCGTTTGTAGAGGGATTTCCATGGCTGGGACTACTGGTGAGCGC
>JAYUEU010000332.1:0-11495 GCA_043739065.1 Synechococcales cyanobacterium
GATCGCAACAACCACTTGGGCTACCAACCGAGTAAATGGCGATAAGTTGAACAGGTCATCCAAAAGCCCAATGGCAAAATAGGCCACGGCACCCAGAGCAACCCCCCACATCTCAAATTCTTTATCAGATTTCAGTCCGCCAAAGCCTCCCATTCGCCAAACAATCAGTAACGCCAACACAAACCCGGCAAACATAGCGATCCCGCCTAAACGGACCATGGGACGCTGATGAACTTTCCGAGGGTTCGGAGGATCGACGTAACCCAACTGGAGTGAGATTTTTTTCACCCAAGGAGTGGCAAGAAGGACCACGGAGGTCGAGAGAGAGAAGGTTAAGAAGGGATACCAAGGAGACAGCATTGACACCTGGATTGGAAAGGATAATTTTGTCGGGAAGCAGAAAGACTTAGGTATGACCTCCCAAGATTAGAACATAAAAACGGAGATGCGATCGTTTCACATCTCCGCAAGATTATGGATTTTTCAGATTAGATTTACACTAATGCGGGCTCAGCTACAGTAGAACTGAGGTGAGGATACAGTGGGAATCGAGCACAAAGGGCCGCAACTCGACGTAAACACTCAGCCGTTACTTGATCATCTTCAGGATTCAGAAGCCGATCGGCAATAATATTGGCAATTTCAGTAAACTCCGTCGCGCCCATGCCACGAGTCGTCATTGCTGCTGCACCCAATCGAATGCCGCTGGTTACAAAGGGCGAGGTGGGATCAAAGGGAACGGTATTTTTGTTTGCGGTAATATTAACCGTACTCACGAGAGCATCAGCAATTTTTCCTGTCATACCGATCGATTGCAGGTCAACTAAAATCAAATGATTGTCCGTGCCGCCGGAAACAAGCTTAAAGCCACGAGACTGAAGCTGTTTACCCATGGCTTGAGCATTGACGATAACCTGACCACAGTAAGTTTTGAACTCCGGCTTCAGCGCTTCACCAAAGGCAACGGCTTTTCCTGCAATCACATGCTCCAACGGTCCGCCTTGGGTTCCAGGAAAGACGCATTTATCGAACTTTTTACCCAGTTCTACATCACGGGTCATGATCAAGCCACCGCGAGGACCACGAAGGGTTTTGTGAGTCGTAGTCGTGACTACATCACAATAGGGAAGTGGGTTGGGATGATGACCTGTGGCGACGAGACCCGCAATATGAGCAATGTCGGCCATCAGGTATGCACCTACTTCGTCCGCGATCGCACGGAATTTGTCGAAGTGAATGGTGCGAGAATAGGCCGAATAACCACAGATAATTAATTTCGGTTTGTGTTCCTTAGCGATCGCCATGACTTCATCATAGTCAAGCTGTTCGGTTTCTTTATTCACGCCGTACTGCACGACTTTGAACCATTTACCGGAAACATTGACGGGCGAACCATGGGTCAAATGTCCGCCGTGGGACAGGTCCATGCCCATGATGGTATCGCCGGGTTCGAGCAAGCCTAGGAAGACTGCAAAGTTAGCCTGTGCGCCGGAGTGAGGTTGAACGTTAGCATGGGCCGCGCCGAAGAGTTCTTTGACCCGATCGATCGCAATTTGTTCAATCTGATCGACAAATTCGCAGCCGCCGTAGTAGCGCTTCGTAGGCAAGCCTTCGGCATATTTGTTCGTCAAGACCGAGCCTTGCGCTTCCATTACCGCTGGAGAGGTGAAGTTTTCGCTGGCAATGAGTTCAAGATGATCGCGTTGACGATCGAGTTCTTGGCCGATGAGAGCGGCGAGCGCGGGGTCATGTTTGGCGAGAAAGTTAGGAGTCGTAGTCACGGGGAAGCTTCCAGTTTCTGAATGAGGGTGGATGGAGACAGGGAAAACAATCGAGTCGCTTAAATCATTTTTGATTTAGACAAAGAAATTAAGAGATGGATGCCAAGACTTCGGATCATAACGAAAAACTGGGTAAATCGATCGATAAATGTGCAGTGAAAAATCTGTGTGTGCAAATCCGTAATGAAATCTATGAAATATCTGTAAATCTATAAATTGTGTATAAAGTCACCCCATGGTGAAGGCGCTGCTGTCAAAATAGAATGATAGGCAAATAAAAATTTGAATTTAGAGCCAAAATTCGAGCTGTACAATTCTTTAGCTGTTGGCACGGGGGCGATATGGCAAGGCTTATCATGGCGACGAGCGATCGGTTAATTCCTATTCAACAAATCTGTCCATATTGTCTGATGGCAAGTCAAGCGGGCGAACCACGATGGGAAAACGGACGACTTCGGTGCGGACAGGCAATTGTGATGGAATCCCCGCACCAGCCGGATCAGTTTGAGTGTGAGATGGGATTTCGGGTGATTAAAATTTCATGATGTATCCTGAAGGAAGATTCGAGATACACCATAAAGCAGGGAACTGAGGGCAAAGAGATGAATTATCGTGGTAGTAGCTTGAGCGTTCCTGAACGAATTTTTGCGGCATTGCCCTACACTATTTCTCTGATGGCAGGCATTCCAGCTATTTTACTATTAGCTCAGTTTCTGCCGAATGTGCCGATCGTCGAGATTTTGTCACCACTACTGTTTATTCCATTTTCGCTGACTAGGTTCCTTGGACCTTACGCAAATCTAATCATTTTCTTTGGACTATTTTTCTTTGTAGTCCGCAATACCGATATCAAGCAATTCATCCGGTTTCACACGATGCAGTCCTTAATGATTGGGATTGCGGTGTCGGTGACGGGATTGATTGGCGACTTGCTCGGTCCGACTATGACCATGTTCAGTGAATTGTTAACCATTGTTGTGAGTGCAGCGGTTGTTGGGGTGTCTATCTATTCGATGATTTTGGCGTTGATGGGTAACTACACAAATATTCCGTTGCTGTCGGAAGCAAGTGAGGCACAGACTCGTTACTAAATCAGGAATCTAGAAAACTGCGAACCCCCTGAAAAAGTTGGTGGGATACTCTAAACAAAATTTCTGAAGAAGTGTTCACGATCGGCTATTATGATAACTCCTTGCTTTTTTACGGCCTGCCCAATTTTCATGGCGCAGCCGAAGAAGCCAGATAGACCATAAGGAGAAAGAATTCCGTGAAAGATTTTATCTACGAAACGATGTACATTCTGCGTCCAGACATCGGTGATGATGCTGTCGATCAAGCGATCGAAAAGTATCAATCCTTGTTAAAGGAAAACGGCGCTGAAATTATCGAAACGCAACACCGTGGCAAACGTCGCCTCGCCTATGAAATTGGTAAGGCCCGTGAAGGCGTTTACATTCAAATGAACTACAAAGGCGGCGGTCCTATGGTTGCCATCATGGAACGCGCGATGCGGTTAAGTGAAGATGTGATTCGCTATCTGACCGTCAAGCAAGACGTTGAGAAGGAAGAGGAAGAAGATGACGTGGTGGCAGCAGTGCCTGCGGCAGTTGAAGCTTAAGCACTCTTGCTCGACTTATCAATTTTTTTGATTCCAGCAATCAATTTAATTAAAGGCATCCTTGATCGCGATCGGGGATGCCTTTAATTTTAGGGCGTTCAAACTTGCCTAAGGATTACGAGTACGTTAAAATAAAGTCCTTAAGTTGAAGTCATTGCGAGTTTGACTTAAGGATTAGAGGCTGTAAATATAAATGTGAATCTAAACGGTGATCCGCCCATGAAACTCTCCAAAAAGAATTTAGACACCAAATTAGATCATGTTTACGACGTGATTATTGTGGGCGGCGGCGCGGGTGGACTGTCAGCGGCGATTTATCTTCAGCGTTATCGGTTGTCTTGTTTGGTGATTGAGAAAGGGCGAGGCCGATCGTTCTGGATGCAGGATTTACGGAATTATGTTGGAGTGGATCCGCATATGCCGGGGCGAGATTTACTGAAGCAAGGCCAGAATCATGCGTTGGGCGTGGGTGCAGATTATTTGATGGGGTTTGTGGAAAATATTGAAGATGAGGGCGAGACTTTTAAAGTGAAAGTGAAAGTCGGGAAACAGGACAGCATTTATCCTGAATTCCGATCGAAGTATGTGGTGGCAGCGAGTGGCATTATTGATAATTTGCCGAAGCTGGAAAATATGCAAAATGTCTACGATTATGCGGGCTACAACCTGCATGTTTGTATGATTTGTGACGGCTTGGATATGGAAAATTTGAAGGCGGGCCTATTTGTCGGCAGCGAGGGTGCGATTAATACAGCCTTTGTGATGAACTGGTTCACGCCGTATATTTCGGTGTTTACTCAAGGCTTGTTTGAGACCAGTGATGAAATGAAACAAAAGTTGGCAGACCACGGATATCAGCTGTATGAGCAACCGTTAAAGCAGTTTCATGGTCATGATCACGAAATGCAGGGTGTGGAGTTAGTGGATGGAACTCAGGTGCCCTTGGAAACGGGGTTGATTGCGATGGGTTCCCATTATTTTAGCGAGTATCTAGCCGGACTTGATCTCGATCGGGATGGTCAGGATTTGATTACGGATAGTATGTGTCGAACGTCTCATCCGAGGATTTTTGCTTTGGGTGATTTGAAGAAGGGATTAAATCAGATCTCGATCGCGGTAGCAGATGGGACGTTGGCGGCGACACAGATTTGGCGAGATATTCGACGGGCCTCTGAGCCTCGGGTTTGGATGGAAAATTTGAAAAAATAATGTCCAGAGGAATAAAGTAGCTAAAAATTAGGAGATTTGTGAAATTTTTCTGAGCATTTCTCCAGTTCACCACTACAATAGCGACCAAACCTGCGATCGTAAACCAGACGCAGCGACTGACCTTATCCCTACAACTTGTTCAACTGTCTCATCAACGGAGTCCCGCGTCGTGTCCCAATCTGAAACCCTATCGCTTCAACATTTACAATCTGAAGTGGTCCACTTGAAGGACGAACTCCAAACTCGTGACCAGCTTGTCCAACAGCTCTCTCAGGAACTCTTCCGACTGGTCAAACAAGGCAACAAAACTGCAACGGCCACCGGGAACTCTACCGATCGCGACCTAACGGAAATGCGTGCTCTTCGTAATCAACTTCAAGGCATGGAAGAACAAGTAAATTTCTATCAGGTGGAGTTGGCCGATCGGGATGCGAAGATCACGACGCTTGAAAACTCCATCCAGGGCATGAGCGATCGATCGGATATGTTGGAAAAAGTGGTGCAAGAGCTACCCAATGTCTACCGTCAAAAGTTTGCGGAACGGATGGCTCCGGTAAAAGAGAAAGTTGCACAAATCCAACAGGAAAATCGTAAACTTCATGCAGAATTACAGAGCGTTAGCTATCGGTTAGCCATGCGGAGTCGTCAAGCCGGACAATTGGATTTGCCTAGCTTTGCGGTGGAGACGGCGGAGTCTGTTTAAGCAAAAATCCTGGGGCGATCGGTTGAGAAGTTACAAGGCGGGATGCTGCGATATAGCTCTGGGCTAAACTTCGGGATTGGGTTAGCGAATACTATTCACAACAGTGGATGAAATCTTGCGAACATACATCACGATCGTCCATCCATTTCAAACACATATCCTGACAAAATCACGGTGATATAATGAAAGCCCCTAATGGGTCACAAACTATGTCGCAATCAACGCTTGAAACCACGAATGATAGGCTCGATCGGATTCATTGGACGAGTGCGGATCTAGATTTATTGCCTGAAAGTAGCAATCGCTATGAAATCATTGACGGAGAGTTATTCGTGACGAGAGCAACACATTGGGGACACCAAACCACCACAAGCAACGTTGGATCTGAATTGAGAAATTGGTCCATTACCAGTGGACTAGGAAAAGCAGTTCAAGCCCCAGGATTAATTTTCTCAGATGCAGATAATGTAATTCCGGATGTCGTGTGGATTAGTCAAGAACGTCTTGCAAACGGATTAGATACGTCAGGGCATTTGATTGTTTCGCCAGAACTAGTGGTTGAAGTTCTATCGACTGGAGCTGAAAACGAGCGCCGAGACCGTGAAGTAAAACTAAAGCTTTATTCAACTAGAGGGATCCAGGAATATTGGATTATCAATTGGCGATCGCCCCAAGTTGAAGTTTATCGTCGTGATAAAGCAATTCTGACCTTGGTTTGTACATTATTTCCGGGAGATGAGTTAATTTCTCCATTACTACCGGGATTTGTTTGTACGATCGATCGGTTATTTCTATAGTAAGTTCACGCTTAAATGGATTCGATCTCCAGCTTCGATCGCCCACGAACCTGACCATTTAAGATTGACCGATCGCCCTTTTAGCAATCAATCTACATTCGTTCCAAAACCTCAATTCCTAACAGATTCAGTCCGAGCTTGACCGATCGCGCCGTCAAATCACACAACATCAATCTCGATTTTTTAGTCACTTCATCTTCTGCTTTCAGCACCGGACAAGCATCATAAAATGTATTGAATTTCTGGCTGAGTTCAAACAAATATTGACATAAACGATTTGGGAATAGCTCATCTCCCACGGCTGCGATTGCTTCTTCAAGCTGCAATAAATGTTTAGCTAATACAAACTCGGATTCATCCTGTAATTGAATCGGTGTATTAAGAGTAGCAAAATCAATTTCACCCCGACGACTAATGCTTTGGACTCGGGCATAGACATACAACATATAAGGGGCCGTATTGCCTTTGTCCGCCAACATTTTGTCATAGCTAAAAATGTAGCTGCTGGTGCGATTTTGACTTAAATCTGCGTATTTAACAGCGCTTAATCCGACAATTCGAGCAACATTCGCTTTGAATTCGTCAGATTCCGATCGTTCTTCTTCAGCCAATCTTGCATCTAGAATTGCACCAAATTTTTCAATTGATTCATCAAGCAAATCTCGTAATCGGACCGTGTCGCCCGATCGGGTTTTGAGCTTTTTACCATCTTCACCTTGAACCAAACCAAAAGGAACATGGGTAATTTCGACTGTTTCAGGAATCCAGTTTGCCTTTCGTGCCACTTGAAAAACTTGAGCAAAATGATTACTTTGGCCAGAATCCGTGACATAAATAACGCGTTGCGCTTTGTCTTCATTCAAACGGTATCGAATTGCAGCCAAATCAGTCGTTGCATAGTTAAATCCGCCATCTGTTTTTTGGACCATCAGCGGCAATGGTTGACCTTCTCGATTCGTAAATCCATCGAGGAAGACGCATTGTGCGCCTTGATCTTCAACTAGCAATTCCAGTGTTTTTAAATCTTTTACGACATTAGCAAGATAGGGATTATAAAAAGATTCGCCCCGTTCATTGAGTTTGATATCTAGTAAATCGTAAATGATTTGGAATTCCTTACGAGACTGCTCACAGAGCAATTTCCAAGCTTTCAAGGTATCCTCTGCTCCAGATTGCAATTTCACCACTTCATCACGGGCCACTTTTTGAAACACGTCGTCTTCATCGAAACGAGCTTTTGCTTTTTTATAAAACGCGACTAAATCACCCAGATCGATCGCATTCGCCGTCGTCAAAGCTTCCGGAGCCACTTCTTTTAAATAGGTAATCAACATGCCAAACTGTGTGCCCCAGTCACCTACATGATTCAGCCGCAACACATCGTGACCTTGGAATTCCAAAACCCTAGCAATACAATCACCGATAATGGTCGATCGTAAATGTCCGACATGCATTTCTTTTGCAATATTTGGACTAGAGAAATCAACAATTATTTTTTGGGGCTGATCAACTTTAGGAATCCCGAGCCGATCGTTTATCCGATCGCTTTTGCTCATGGATTGCAATCGTTCAGCAAGATAAGCCGTAGTGTAGCGCAGATTGATAAACCCTGCACCCGCCACTTCTGGGGCTTCAAACCGATCGCCCAACTCCAATTTTTCCATCAATTCTTGAGCAATTTGGCGAGGCGCTTTACCCAATTTTTTCGCCAACGACATCGCAACATTAACTTGATAATCGCCATATTTTGGATTATTAGTCGCAGCGATCGCCGGATCGGTGTGAGCAAATTCTTCACCAAAGGCAGCAACTAAAGCTTGTTGAATCTGGGTTTTCAGTTCAGTTACTGCGCTCATACAAAATCCACTTAATTAACACGGGCTTACGATTGTATCGCACAATATAATCCCACAAGTCCCTAGACAAAATTTCGCTCCAACAAAAAAGGACGATCGCCCTTCAGCAACCGTCCTCTTTATATTCAAATGTTCAAAATCCAGAAAAACTATCCCCGAATTTCCTTAGCCATTGCCTTAAAGCCCTTCAAACTAGGACCGGGACTGCGACGACCACTTGTCAGAGTTGGAACTAGATACTGTGTTGCAAACCCAGCCGTTGGCGTAGGACCTTGGGCTTCAGCACCTACCCCAGCAGGAGCCTGATTCAGCTTTAGCGCCGCAACAATCAAATCCTCAGAACTCATAGGTGCCGCAACCTTAGCCACAGGATTAGCTGCAACAGCCTTGACCTTCTTACCCTTGCCATCTGTCGTCACAGCATCTGTCGTCGAAACGATCGCATTGGCCGCAGGCAACTCCTCCATCGTAGACTCGTCTGCTACAGCATAGAAGCCATCCTTATCTTTTTTACCCTTCTTGGCTTTTGGAGCAGCTTTAGCAGGATTTTCTGCTTTATCCGCAGCCAGTTTAGGCTCTACGGTCGCCCCATCGATCGCTTTCTTTTTACCATTGAATAATCCGCTGATGAAGCCCAAGATTCCACCAAACAATTTTTTAAAGATGTTGACCAGCGCGCCCATGAAAGACTCCTAAAAGTATGAAACCTGGAAGAAAGTGCGATCGGTCACAACCTGACGCGCTCCTCCCAAAACAGCAAGTATTAATTCACATTATCCGAGGCGAGGAGTCCGAAAATCAAGCATTCAACCGCCCAAAGCCCAAAATCGTAACAGACTGTTAACTTGTTCTCATGCATTCTAAGCTTCAGGGTCTAAACTTCAGGCTCAAATTCGTCCCGTTTCAACACTCCAAACATCACGCCCAGCACTGCCCCAAAGACAAACCCACCGCTATGCGCCCAATACGCCACACCCCCTTGGCCTCCCATAGGTTGTGCGATGCTGGAAAGCGCCTGTTGGACAAACCAAATGCCTAGATATGCGAAGGCTGGAATCGGTAGAATAAAAAACGGTGGAATAAACGTATTTACTGAGACCTTTGGGAAACGCAAAATATAAGCTCCCATCACGCCCGCGATCGCCCCACTAGCCCCCAAACCAGGAATCATCGACTCTGCCGAAAACACCCACTGAGTCAGACCCGACAGGACCCCAACCATCAGATAAAAAATCAAAAATTTAACGCGGCCCAGCTTATCTTCAACGTTGTTACCAAAGATCCACAAAAACAGCATATTCCCAATCAAATGGGTCAAGCCGCCATGCAAAAATTGCGACGTGATGAGGGTGAGAAACTCAGGCGGTTCACTCAAGACACCTCGTAAATGGGGAATCGGCTCACCAACGATCGATGCTGTCAACTGCGCCGGGACAACCGCCCAATCCCGCAAAAAGTAATCCATCGCCGTCCCCAGAACCTCTCCGCGTGCGGTCACAACAAGCTGGTTCTGCAATTTCATTTGATAGAAAAACACTAAAACATTGATCGCAATCAGCCCATAGGTCACATAAGACGTGCGGCGGGTCGGATTATCGTCACCGATCGGAAACATGCAACTTTCCTAATTTGATAAGAACAGCTTAAAAATAGCGCACTTGGCCCGCACTAGTCTGTCAGGTCTACGATCTAAGCTTAGGAATTCTTTAAAAGCTTTTTTCCTGCCTGAAGGCGTGAGATTTCGCCAATTAAAATACATTCCGACAAGAGAGCAAGATCGATCATTGCCAATGCTGGAATTTGACTCCGTTCAGCTTTGACATAACCATCCGATTGAAGCCCATAAACCTCCAACACACCATCTTCCCAAACCCAAACTTCATGCACTGCTAAAACCGTATAACGGTCTAATTTCAACCTAGAACAGTTGGTAAAATCGATCTTAATGGATAACTTAAACCCTTGAATTTCGTAGGATTCATCAGCTTCTTCCGAAACAATCCCTTCAATCTCTTGAGTGGCGGAACCTATGGGTTTGAACTCAGTTTCGTGGTGGAATAAAAACATTTCAATCAGAAATCCAATCACACCTTTGAAGAGTTCGTGGGGCGCTCCAGGCATAAGAATTTCAATCGTTCCCTTGTAATAAAAAAGCCGGACACCCCGCGCATTCTCAAAGCCCTGTTCCAGACATTTAAACTGAGTCCAAGTTTTATTGTGTTGAACCGTTCTGAAATCTCCTTTTATAAATCGCCCTTGACTTGGAGACTGCTGTGTTGAAACTGACATCGCGATCGTCCTCCCGAATGAGCGGCATTCTTATTCCCAACTTATCACTTCAACAAAAAAGCATTCTCAGATTTCTCCAAAAATGCTTTCAAACCACTTAAATTTTACGAATAACTCACGAAAAGCTTAAGTGCTCATGCGGCCAATAATGCGTTGAACAATATCCAACCCGGTCACCGCTTGCCATGCAAAAAGCCCCACGATCGCACTATTAAGAGCAATGTGCGAAACCCTAGCCCACTCAACACCCTTTTGCATCAAAGGAGTCAACGAAGCCGACACCGCAATCAAACTCGCCATACCCAATCCCGCAATCAAGTGCGATCCAACAAACAGCTTGCCATTGTTGATATACGTCACCGCCATCCCGCCCACAGTTCCCAGCACCATCAAGGCCAATACTGTCGAACCGATCGCATGATGCTTGTCTTTAAACTTGCCTTGAATCAGCACCTTCTTTTTTTCACCCGTAGACAAACGAGTTCTTCGCCACTGCCAACCCGTATATCCCGCGTACAACGTCAATCCCAATACTACCCACATCAAAAGCGGATGGGCGAATTGACTATAAACCTTGACGGATTCAGGCAGTTCCATAGGTATAACCTTTAAAATTGTTCTCTCCACCCTAGGAGTGTAACAAAACTTAGTACAGAGGGAAATGGTAGATTAGAACAAGAAAGCTCCTAACTTCATGAGGTTCGCGCCGTGACTCATCTGCCCTCTACTCTTATCAGTCGTCGTCAATGGCTCAGCTATGTGGGCGCAGCCTCTGGAACGATCGCCCTCACCAGCTTTTTTCCCAACGCCGCCCAAGCTGAAACTCTCTCAACACCCTACGCAACCCTGCCTGCATTACCCTACGCCTATGATGCATTGGCCCCATTTATCGACGAAAAAACGATGAAAATTCACCATGACCTCCACCATGGTGCCTACGTTAAAAATTTAAATGCCGCCCTGGATAAATTTCCAAAATACAAAGAAAAACCGATCGAAGATCTCTTCCCTATCCTAAATAAAATCCCCGAAGAAATTCGTCGCACCGTTCGTAATAATGGCGGCGGACATTATAATCACACCCTCTTCTGGGAAAGCATGGGACCCAAGGCTGGCGGTGAACCCGTAGGCGAACTAGCAACGGCTATTGTCAAAGACTTCGGCAGCATCGACGACTTTAAAAAGCAATTTGTCGAAGCCGGAATGCAGCGTTTTGGCAGTGGCTGGGTCTGGCTGGCCATC
>JAYUEU010000333.1:0-4259 GCA_043739065.1 Synechococcales cyanobacterium
TTACGAGCCTAATAGAAATTCATTAACGATCTTCCAATCTTCGCTACTCGCGTTCGCTCTTTTAACGTTCTGTCTTGAGGCGATATGATTAGCCAAATAACTTGCATCCCTTGCCACACCTGAGAACCGTGCCGAACCCCATGTATAGAGCCAAGGTAATCCTAAAAAGTAAAGACCGTTTACTTCCGTGACACCACGCTTATGGCCGGGGTAACCCTTCCCGTCAAAAACAGGGATTTCAATCCAATTAAAATCAGAATGATAGCCCGTACACCAAACTACAGCACTAATAGTTGCCTTCTTGTAATCTATGGGTTCATTTAGTTCAGTGGGTTGCCAAACAGGCTGATAGGGCGGATCGATTTGAGCTTCGATTTTATTTTTGCTAATAAAGCCATCGATCGTCTTTTTGATGTTTTCAGCCACGGCATCAGCATTGTCTAGGTTTTGAGCGAGATCATCAGAAAACTCTAATATACGATCGCGTATAACGTTCAATCGACCATGAAGTTGCATTCCCTCTAAAGCAAATTGCCGTAGATCGATTTCTCTACCGCCGTCACGCCCTGTGACATAGTGATTAGTATTAGCTCTAGCTTTTTCTTTTTGGGGATGATCTTCAATGGAGAGGTCGTAGTAGCCCATTTGATCTAGCCACTCCACCACATCTTTCCCACGGTAGCGGCGAGGCGATCGGGGCGCGCTCCCGACACATAAATGTACTTTTCGGCCTGCAAGGTGCAAATCTTCAGCTATTTGACAGCCTGACTGTCCAGTACCCACTACTAATACTGAACCTTCTGGCAATTGATCAGGATTTTTATATTGTGATGAATGAATCTGGGTGATACTTTCGGGAAACTTTTCGGCAATTCTAGGAAGCTTAGGGCGATGATATCCACCTACGGCAATAATGACCTGATCGGCAGTGTAGTTGCCAATGTTTGTAGTGATTTCAAAGATATTTTGAGATTCACTTTTTTTAATCTTAGAGACTTCTACTCCTTCTTTAATCGGCGGATTAAAAGATTTCGCATAATTTTCGATGTATTGAACGATTTCATCCCTGACCATAAATCCATTCGGATCGTCACCTGAGTAGGGATAACCTAGCAATTGACATTGCCAATTTGGAGTGACTAAACAGAATGTATCCCAACGGTATGTTTGCCATGAGTGACCAATCTGATGCTTTTCAAAAACGAGATGGTCCAGCCCCTTTTCTTGCAAACCATAGCTCATAGATAGTCCTGCTTGGCCGCCGCCGATAATGATAGCTGAATAATGATTTGTCGTCATAGGTTCAATTTCTTGTGAAAATTTACTAAATTACTTTTCAGCCTAAGGGGTTATTCTTAGGTACTTTTGTATTCATAAATACAGAAGGTTCATGTCTAGTAATATCCCTAGGCAAAGCTGCTTTCTTTAATGTCATGCGTCGATCGCCTAGTTATGAAACTAGTGAAATAGTCAGGTTCTCGATTGTGCAACAGATAAATAGACAACAGATAGCTAGACAACAGATAGCTAGACAACCCATCCCTGTATAATTGCTTGATAGAGTGCTTGGTAGCGAGTGCGAGCTTTGAGCTTGGTTAGCACATTATTTAAATGGAATTTAACTGTACTTTCACTAATCATTAAATGATTGGCAATATCCCGATCGCGTAATCCCTGTACTAATAGACCTAAAATTTCACGTTCACGTTCCGACAATAGCGCTGGCAATATAGGTGAGGTGCTTTGGTCTTGAAGAGAGGGAGCAGTTTTATTATGGTTATAGGGAAGACTAATCAACAATTGCAATACGTTCTGCTCAAGTCCTATTTGACTGTCAAGTTGACCGCTTAAATAGGAAACCATTAACGATACTAATTCTAATTGCGATCGTAACCAATGTTCCTGTTCTTGCAAATCTAACGTGGAAATAACTGCGGTCGCTTCTAGAACAATAGCCTCTTTCTCATAGGTCAATCGACATTGACGACATTCAATACGACTCAGCACATCACTTACTTGGAGGAAAACTTGAGATTGGGAAAGCTTGATCGGTTTCTCAGTTCCGATTAGGGTCAAACGTACAGGCTTTAGAATAGCCGCCATCTGATCTGATAAAGGCGATTTTTCCCAGACATTGCTACTTGAATTATCTAATTGGTTAAACTTTTGTTGATACTGTATTGCTGCATCTAAAGCATTAGCCACCGCAGTACAAAGTATTTGTAAAACTTCTAGAAATTCGGGTGTGAGTGCTTCATGACTAAAAGTAGCCAATACACCAATCACACGATCGCCTGAGATGAGCGGAAATCCTGCAAATCCCCGAATCTGATTAGCGATTGCCCATTCACGATCTTTGACCCAAGTTTCTTCAGCCAAGTTATTGCTTAAAAAAGAAACTCGATTATGAGCAATTTTTCCGACTTTATAAGCTCCCATTGGCACTCTGGCAAAGGAACCATCAATACGATCGTATAGACCTGAAGATACAACAAGCTTTAGACTTGCACCATCAGGTTCAACCAGCCAAATACGAGCAAAAGCCGAGTTAAATAGTTCGACTAAACCCTTGGCTGTCTTATGGCTAATGATTTCCGGCTCTAGACATCCTGAAAAACTTTGGGCGATCGCATTTGTCTTTTGTAAATCAAATAAGAGTCTTGAGGAGTCCGACAGTTCTCCGATCTCAAGAGCCATACAGACCACCAAGAAAAAGAAGAGAGTAATTTATTAAATTCATATTCGTTCTCTTTCTTTTGTATCGTCAACTACCGAGTTCCGAAAATCTTTTCAGAAGTGGACAGCCAACTATTCTTAATTTAGCACTACCAACGGCTTCTAATACTTTGGCAAATGAAGAGCCGATCGTCACTGGTTTGTGAGTAGAAGAGATATTAACACTTGAGTTTAACCCGACTTGACAAACAATAATCCAGAGAATTATGATTATCTTATCTAAAAAAATCTGCGATCGTACCTGTATTGATTTAGAAGAATAAGTCCGATCGGTTTCTAAAGATATCTCCTTTAGATAAAGTTCCCTTACTCAAAGTTGAGAACGAGTTTTTGTAAAAGACAGGAATTTCCACTTTATTAGACTTTATCGGAAATAAGATTAGAAAAAATCATTTCGAAAGCTTGCACTGCAAGGGTTGCAGACGATTTTATCCTAAAACTGGAACCCTTACAGTGCAAGGATTTCAGCTATTTCCGATCAAGTCTATTGACTCTAGTTTGCTAACATTAAAATTGATTGTAGAAGTCAATCTTCAAAGCTATGGAAAACAAACCTCCACTCCCACCTTTTACCTTAGAAACTGCCAAAGCCAAGGTGCAAGCAGCAGAAAATGCATGGAATACTCGCGATCCAGAAAGAGTTGCGTTGGCTTATACCGAAGATTCAGAATGGCGAAATCGTTCAGAATTTTTTAGCGGTCGAGATGCCATTAGAGAATTTCTTACCCGCAAATGGGCAAAGGAGTTAGACTATCGCCTGAAGAAAGAACTATGGTGCTTTATGGATAATAAAATAGCTGTGCGTTTCGAATACGAGTGGCATGATGAGTCTGACAACTGGTATCGAGCTTATGGTAATGAAAATTGGGAATTTGCGGAAAATGGTCTCATGATGCGTCGTTTTGCTAGTATCAATGACACTCCAATTCAGGAGTCAGAGCGAAAACTTCGTTGAGAATGCATTTGATTGGTACATAATAAATCCCTTGGAGCGAACTGCTAAAATATCTTATTCCATTGCAAATGGAACCAAACTCATCCTCTCGAGATTCTTTGAGTTCGGATACCAGGTATGGAACTTTAACATCTTTCCGTTTACCCCTCTGGGTAGAACAGAAAATTCAGGGTTTCAGTATTCGGCAAAAAATTGGGTTGGGGTATAGTAGTGCGATAGGTTCTGTTGTATTAGGAACACTTTTAGGTCTATCAATTGGAGATTATTATCAGAGTCAAGCCTTGCAAAGACGCAAAGTAGCAACTCACCAAAAAACTCTGCTAAATAATCTGAATATGGCAGTTGTGGAAATGCTATCCTACCAGCAACAATTTATCCCCTACTTGATAATCCTGTCGCCTTTGACCAAGAGCGTCATCGCCTTCGCCTCCGGATTGCTCCCTTCACAACCCAGGCTCTGAAGTTACCCAGAAGTCGGGCACTCTTTATCTAAAGATTTTCCGGGAGCTATTCCAGACCATCTAGTGGTCAGTCGCTAGAATCATTTCCATGGCTGCAATAAACTCGC
>JAYUEU010000334.1:0-5411 GCA_043739065.1 Synechococcales cyanobacterium
ATGGCGATGAGTCTGGAAATATAAAATTTAAGGGAAAATCGGCCCGTCAATCCTTGCCAGAGATCATGGCTTATATCTATCAGTTTTCTTTGATGGGGACGATCGCAGGCATTGTTGGTAGTTTTATTGGCTACGGATTCCTGTTGGCAAAGGGCGTGAGTTGGTTGGCGATATTGGTGATCTTTTCCGGGCTGTTTACAGTTGCGATGCTTGCGTTTGCCCCACTTGGGACAATTTTGGCTCTGCGTCTATCAAATTATTTTCGCGATACCTTTCGAGCAAATCAATACGGCTCTGCGGATCTGGTCGAACTGATTCGGCAACTTGATGATGGCTTAGTAGAAAAGGTGATGAATCCCGATCGCACAGCCCGTGAAAACTTTTGGGGAAACCATCGAATTCGGCTGTCGTTTGTTGGCCACAGTATGGGTGCGTTTGTGGTGACCAATGCGGTGAGGGTACTATCAAATGTGTTCGATCGGGATTCTATAGGAGGGCTGGGGTTAGGGGCTGAGGCTAAAAAACGGCCATCGTCGGAGTTGGGGAATGTATTTTCTCTGGGTCGGCTGGTATTGGTGGCTCCTGATATTTCATCAGAGACTATTATTTCGGGGCGAGCGAATGTTCTGCAATCGTCTCTACGGCGATTTGAGGAAGCCTATTTGTTTTGTAATGAAGGCGATATGGCGCTACGGCTAGCTTCGACGACGGCAAATTATTTTAGTTTTCCAGCCAAAACGCGAGACGGCGGCTATCGGTTAGGGAATGTGTCTGTGCGCGAGGCCAGTGCAATACAAAAAATTGAGATGGCGGGAATTGTAAATCTGTTGCCAAATGGGGAGTTGGTGAAGGACAATGTGCGGGCATTTTTGAGCTATTTATATATTCGTCGGTCCACATCATTGCTCGATCGTCAGGTTGAGATTGGACTAGATGAGGGAACCCGATCGATCGCAGAACTGTTCACCTATTTCGATTGCACTAATTATTATGAATTTGTCCCAAATCCTCAAACAAAGGTCGTAGAACGCAAAGGCATTCTCACCCGCGCCAACAATAAAACTAGTTTAGAGATGCTCGATTACACGCTACTCTGCAAAGATTTTGTTCAGGGAAAATGCGATCCTCACGGTGGTTATATTTTTTCAGAGTATGCAGATTTTACGAAGCGGGCAATTTACGGGTTGGCTTGTTTAGGCTGGGATGGATTTTTAGAAACACTACAATCAGAGCCAGATTATGACCAATATTTGAAACAAGCTCAGCAGAACCGATCGATCGATTTGAATTCAGCTCAACAACAAGAATTAGCAAGGCTCTTTGCATTGGATGCGCTTTGCGATCGGAAAGGAATTCAGGTGTTAATGTCGCCGGAACGATATCACGTAAATGTTTTAGATGAGGAGTTCGATCGATCGGCCTATTGATTCTTCATACTCCAGTAACGGGGTTGATATTGAGAAATGATCGTGATACCCTGACCCAAGAATAGGATGGATATAGAGAAAATTTCTGCCTAATACTATAGTTAGAAATACTGTAAACCTGTTAAGTAGTCGTACAGAAATAAGTGAGATACTGTGTCTAATTTATGTCCTAAGCGTCAAACTACTCAGACAATTGAACATAATGGTGGGCAATGGTGTCCAAATTGTGCAAAGTTTGCAGTTCCTCCCACATTGCGTCAGCCTTTCACTTCTTACTCCAAGCAAAAATCCTGGCAGCCGACTTTCCTGACTTGCTCTAGTTGCGGGCGCAAAAGTGGCATGAGAGACGGTTTATATGATGATGGAGAGTGGACATGTGGAGCTTGTATTGGACACATGGCTTATCCTCGTTGAAGGTTAAACTAATAATAAAATATTGGAATTACTCTAATGAAACTAGATCGTATTACGAGCAATCCAAAACGGATGAATGGACAACCCTGCATTCGAGATCTTCGCCTTACGGTTCGTCGGGTGATTGAGCTACTAGCAACTTATTCTAATCGAGAACAATTACATCAAGAGTTTCCAGAACTAGAGGATGAAGATATCCGACAAGCCCTAATTTTTTCCTCTTCCTATTTAGACGATCGTATCATTGAGCTTCCTAATCGCTATGAAACTGTTGCTTGATCAGGGATTGCCTCTCTCTGCGGCAGCGTTGTTACGTGATGCAGGTATCGACACTGTCCATGTTGGTGAAATCAGGATGTCTGAAGCTGAAGATACAGACATCATCCAGAAAGCCAGAAATGAGGGACGTATCGTTGCTACCCTTGACGCAGATTTTCATACATTATTGGCACTTAATGTAGCGATCAGTCCTTCCGTCATTCGCATTCGGATTGAAAGATTACGTGCCCAAGCGCTCACAAATCTTTTGTTGACAGTAATTGCTGAATGCAAGGAGGATTTAGAACAAGGATCCGCTATTACTGTTGAGCCGAGTCGTATTCGTATTCGACGTCTGGCACTAATGGCAAACGTCGAATAATCCGGTTGTGTATTGATGAATAAAGTAAGGTTTGTTACGGCTATAGGTTTATGGTACCAAGCATACAAACAGTGCTCACATAGGCCATTCAGCTCCTAGAAGATCTAGGGCAGCACTTTGGGGCAGTCCGATCGCTCGCTCCCAACTTCCCCACATTATTGGAATAGTTAAAAAATCAACAGATGATTGAAATTTTTGAAGCAGATCTTAATTTACCTGCTCATGCGAAGGCTATGGTCCAATTAATGGATGCCTATGCGATCGACCCAATGGGTGGCGGTCAAGGTCTGTCCAACTACGTTAAGGCAAATCTTCCAGCAGAGCTTGCAAAGAGAAAATCGGCTCACGTTATTCTGGCATTTTCCGATTCCGAACCCGCAGGACTTGTTGTTTGTTTTGAAGGATTCTCTACGTTTGCGTGTAAGCCATTATTGAACATTCACGATGTCATGGTTGCATCACCCCTACCGTGGAAGAGGCTTATCCAAACTGCTGCTAAAGAAGGCAGAAGAGATCGCGATCGATTTGGGCTGCTGTAAACTCACATTGGAAGTACTAGAAGGAAACCACGTTGCCCAGTCAGCATACAAAGCGTTTGGATTCAGTGGCTATGAGCTAAATCCACAGATGGGCAAGGCATTATTCTGGGAAAAGAAATTATAGAGATTCCAATAGAACGGAAAGTCTAAGCAATGAGGCGATTAGTATTGATGTTTAGCGTAATAGTGGAGGATTAAGTTCAAAAAATATTTTTATTTTACAGAGGGTGCGTTAAAACGGATGGAGTTACTTCTGCATGAGGTGACTTTAATTTTCCCCTTGTCCTTCCTGCATCTAAAAAATTATGACGATCGCAACCGAACTCGCTCCGAAAATCACCCAACCTCCCGTTTACAACCTGCCTAAAGAAGTCTTAGTCGGGAAACCCGTTGTCTTGACGGGAAGCTATGACGTGAGTCGCATTACCGCTGTGACCTTAAGCGCTGAGGATAAAGTCCCGCTGCCTGTGACCTTAAATGGTGGGACCTGGACAGCGACAATGACAAAGGGCTTTTCGACGGCTGGAGCACGGTGGTTGAGGCTACGGGGAACCGATCGTGCGGGTCAGGAAATCGAGAACAAAGTCTTTTACATCACAGTGAGCCAAGATCCGTTAACCGTTGGCCAAAACTTAGTCGTAAAAGTGCTAAGCGATACCTTCTTTAAAGTCTCGCCTCAGGATTCCACACAGCTCAATGATCAACAAAAAGTATTTGTTAAAGCGGGTCAAACGTTCCGGGTCAACCGCTATGGATTGCTTGACTCTCATCTCAAACTTGAACTAGCAGATCCGATCGGTTCTGTAGGCACATTTGGCTACTTCTATGAGGGAGCAGTTCAACTGAGCAAAGGCGTTCAGGTCTTCCGGTTCAACATTCAAGAAGTCGCCAATACTCCAGCCGATGGCGCACAGCTTTTAGTCAGCACCACCACATTTCTGAAAAAGCGTCTCGTCGATTCCAGTGCGCTGGCGGCTAATGAGAAAATTGAACTGATGCAGGGGCAGACCTTGAAAATTACGGGCTATGCCTGTATTGGTGGCCATTTTCGGGTGACATTAGCGGAACCGATCGCGGGATTTGGGGATTCAGGATTTATTTATTGGCGGTACATTCGGGTGGCCCGATCGGGTAAAGAGATTCCATTTGATCCGGACGCGCTGACCGTGACGATATTGCAGGACACGGTGCTTAAAAGACGTCCAGTAGATTCAAGTACGCTTGCAGCAGGTGATCGGGCGAGTCTCTCAAAAGGACAAATCCTAGGCGTATCAAGTTACGGAGTCGAAGGCGGTCATATTAAAGTGTCGCTGACGGAAGAGATTGCGGGATTTGGCAATACGGGCTATTTGTATCCGGATTTTATTAAAATGCAACGCGGGGGCAAAGCAATCAATCCAATTCCCGATCAAATTGAATTGAATGTACCGTACTTCTCTCAGCGCGATAATCCTCGATTTAGTTGGGCAACGTGCAATGTGACCTCGATCGCTATGGTGTTCTATTACTATGGTGTGCGATCGAAAGATGGTGGACAACTTGAGGATGAATTATTGCAATGGTGTTTTGATCATCATGGTGAAGGATCTCAAACTGATCATAATTGTTTAGGTGAATTGATTCAATCCTATGGATTTGAACATCGATTTGAAACAAAAGCCTCCCTAACCGATATTCGAGAACAATTAATCGATAGCC
This sequence comes from Synechococcales cyanobacterium, assembly GCA_043739065.1. Classification (GTDB taxonomy): domain Bacteria; phylum Cyanobacteriota; class Cyanobacteriia; order Leptolyngbyales; family Leptolyngbyaceae; genus JAAFJU01. The sequence continues at coordinate 4,719 of JAYUEU010000334.1, forward strand.
ATCCTGTTGTGTTGTGCGGATACTTTACCCATGGTGGCCATATCATTACGGTGGTGGGCTATACGCCGCAGGGATTGATTGTGAATGATCCGTGGGGGGATGGTTATTATGGTTATCAAAGTACGGAAGGTCGTAAGTTGTTATATCCCAATAATTATATTTCCGAAATGTGTGGAGTGGGTTCTGATATTTGGGTGCACTTTATTTGGAAAAAGTAGGACTGTGTGAATAGGCTGATGAAGAATGACGTGATGGGCGATCGTTCTTCATCAGCGATTGTGAATTAAGAATTGGGCGATTCTCTTCGAGAGGCTATGCCAATGTAAAAAGAGAAATAGCCGCGATCGTACCTCGGTTCATTCCTGTTAATCAGAATGTGTGAGGGGTAATGAATATGTACAATAGAAGAAAGTGACCATTACGATCGAACACCGGAATTATGCAAATTACTCTTGATGTATCGGAAGATCTGATTAATGAACTTGGCTCATCACAGCAGCATTTATCCCAGGCATTGGAACTGGGGCTCCATGAACTCAAGGCGCGTCCTCAAGGGATTTAGCGGATTTGCTGACGTTCTAGAGTTTCTTGCAAATTTACCAGCACCAGAAGAAATATTGCTGCTGCGTCCATCTGAGAGTCTTCAAGCTCAGATCGATCGTCTTTCTGATGCATATCAAACACAAACGTTAA
>JAYUEU010000335.1:0-9590 GCA_043739065.1 Synechococcales cyanobacterium
AAAGACTTGAGTCATCCCAAGCTTTGTCCCTAAAATTCCAACAGACACGATAGTCGGGTCTCCCTTACTAATTACATCCCGTAGTGAACAGCGGTTGGAAACGAAAAACGCTCAACATGCTCTGGACAGTACAGTTTGACCGATCGCGCAATCGATTCCGCACAAGTCAGAATCAATCTGGAAATCGATCGCACACCACTATACATCTTTCAGTATCCCAAAAGACAATTAATTAAGTGTGCCTCAATTACTCCACTTCTGAGGCAAAGGTACAGACAAGTCATCACAACTCAAATGCATCATCACTCCAACTGGGTCTCAATTCAGACTTGAACTCGCAAAACAATCAAGATTGCAATGAAAATACAGTTTCCAAACTGAAAAGGAGTCATCGTTGTTACTTCCACTCAGCTATTGGTTGCGAACCCTCGCTACACATAACTACTAATTGCACTTAGATCAGATCAAGCACAGCAGCACTGCAAGGGTGGGCGGGAAGTAACGATCGCTGTAAAAACAGCAACAGTCTAGAATGATACCGAATAGATGTAACTTTGTCTATCTTTATTTCCTGACTTATGAAATTGATTGATTTCGCTAAGGAGTTAGACCTGTTTTCGTTTGCTCAAACTGAGATATTTCAGACATTTTTACAGGTACTTTAAGGATGCTGACTTTAGACACCTTGACGATCGCAGGCTGAGCTTTCAATGGCAAAGATTCAGTAGGCAACTGAGCCATCTGTTGGGGTTGAGGCATCTGCTGAAGTTGGGCTTGCAGTGAGAGCGATGGAGTCGGAGAAAGCTTAGCGACTTTAAGCGATTGATTGAGATCCTTAAGGGCTACTTCAATCTGTAACCCTGCATCTTGGGCAATCCAGGAACCATCGGGCAATTGCTGACGGAGTTCAAAATGGAGATGTGGCCCCGTCGAATTCCCAGTTGTACCAACACGACCAATGACTGTACCTTTCTCAACCACTTGTCCCGGTTTCACAAAGAGTTCCGAAAGATGCGCATAGAGAGTCTGTTGACTTCCCTGACCATGCTCTAATGCCACAACCAGGCCATAGCCACCTAGAAAGTCAGCAAGCAAAACTTTACCCGTTAAGGCAGCAATCACCGAGGTTCCTATCGGAGCGGCAATGTCGGTGCCCGTGTGCATCCGCTGATCACCGGAAATCGGATGGACCCGCCAGCCAAAGAAGGATGTAATGGGCGAGGGAATTGCGAGGGGGAACATCATTCCCAAACTTGATAAGCTAGGCATCTTAGGAAGTTTTAAGGTGCCATTGAAATAGGGCTTGAGAGCAGATGGAGGAGAGAATTGGATCCCCTGCCGATCGACAGTAATGGGTTCCCAGTGAGCGGCCTTCGATTCGGCTTCTGGTTCGGGAGTCCCAGCACTGGATCCAGCGGCAATAGATTCAGGTGGGGCAACTGATTTAATAGGGCGCGGAGTTACGGCAATAGTAGGTTTAGGTTGGCAGAGATCAACAACAGCCCTTCCCCAAGCGACACTCGTATCACAACCCGAGGTTCGATCGGAAAAAATGATAGTCTCTGGAGCCTTTGACTCTGGCTTAACCGTAGCAACAGGTGGCATTGGCTCCACTTCAGGCTGAACAATGCCATGAGTCTGAATGCCATGAGTCTGAACGTCATGAGGAGCTTGAACAATGTCAGGCGGGGCAACGGAGGGGACTGCCATGGGCCTAATGGATTCAGTTGGATTCGGAGCCTGCACTGCCGCAAGTCCTGATGGCTCCAGTAATTTAATCTCGGTGCCCGTGGTTTGAGCTTGAGCAATAGGAGCAGCCAGCAACCCCAAACCAATCAATCCAAGAGGAGACAACAACGACAGACTCACTCGATGAGACCATAGACCAATCGGCCCATATCCTGATCGAGTTTTAGACAGAGATTGGGACAGGCATTGGGATGGCAGCTTAGGAGAAGTCATGCAAATTGAGGGTAGGGGAGCGGCTAATTAAATAAGATGCGAAATGACGAAATTATACAAAAACTACGATCGTACAACTGGATTATCCTGTGACAACCGTCTGATTAACGATCGGGATTATAGATAGTAGTTTATTGCAGGAGAACAGGTAGTAATTTACTTGTCCTTTAGGACCAAATGGGAGTTTGAGAACTTAACTAAAGAAATATTTTTTAGCATAGTTAGCTCAGCGAAAGAGTTTGACCTCTCCGAAATAAGCAGTTAGTCTCGGTAGGTTTCCCCTCAAGATATAGAGAATATCACGGAGACAAAAACTAGACGAACTACGGCAGTGTCTCCTATTCATTCTTCACTGTACGGACAGAACCGGATGAACCGTACGAAAATTTGATGAAGGCACTGAGTCAGTTTGTAATTGAATTCGGGCATGAACTTCATGAAGAAGGGCAAATCAGCGATCGCTTCTGCATAATACGGAGAGTGATTTCTTTAATTTAATGCAGGTGATATTGATGGAAACTTGGCAGTGGAAAACGTGGAACGACATGCCTTATCTGACTTGTAGTCTTTTAGATGAGTGGCAACATGGCTGGTTCACTCAACAATTTTCGCCCACGACACCCTTAAAATTGACTGAACAATTGTACCCAGAAGCCTCAGCCTATCGGGTCAAGCAAGTTCACGGAAATATTGTCTTGGCACCGTCAGAACTAAATCAACCACACCACGATGACAACTTGAGTGATGGCGATGGGGTAATTTCTCAGGCTTCAAACCAGGCGGTATGGGTCTGTACGGCGGACTGTACTCCGGTGTTGATTGGCGATCGGCGATCGGGGCAAGTCGCAGCGGTTCATGCAGGTTGGCGAGGAACGGCAAAAAAAATTGTCCCCATGGCGATCGATCGATTGTTAGCTCAAGGTTCAAAGCTCGAAGATTTACGAGTTGCCATGGGTCCAGCCATTCGGGGTGAGGTGTATCAGGTGAATGATGTGGTGGGTTTTGAGACGGCAGTGACGATCGCGCCTCATTTAGCACAGGAGTCGTTGGAGAGTGCTATTGAAAAATTGAAAAGAATTCATAATTCACCAATTTTGCATGATGCTGAACCGGGAAAAGTGCGGTTGGATGTGAGACGGGTAAATGGATTGCAGTTAGAACACTTGGGACTCGCCGATGAACAGATTGCGATCGCGCCCCATTGTACTTACGCAGATCCGGCCAATTTCTTTTCCTATCGGCGTGAAACCCGTAAAAAAGCACAATGGTCAGGAATTGTGAGTTGGTAAGGATCTAGTTAAGTGAATGAGGATGACAGATAATCCAAACTCTCAAGATTGGTAGGTTTTTATGGTGGTGAGCATGATAATGGGCCGATCGGATTATGACGACACGCGGTGAGGGTCCAGAAGTCTACTACAATTCATTGGATTACCCTGATAGATGATCCATTTGGAAGCCCGCAATGAACTCAGATTTGTCAAACGCTGCGGAAAATGAAGAAAAAACTGGAGCCGAGACTAGTGAAGACCTAGTTGAAGCGTTTTTGCGCGGGCAAAGCAGCAGCGGCGACTCGGATATTGACTATGGGGTCGGTGGAATGCCGATCGCGGGGCCAGGATTCAAATCTGGCTTTATTGGTATCATCGGACGGCCTAATGTCGGCAAATCAACCCTGATGAATACTCTCGTCGGCCAAAAAATCGCCATTACCTCGCCAACGGCCCAAACCACCCGCAACCGACTCAAAGGAATTCTCACGACCGACAACGCCCAAATTATTTTCGTTGATACTCCTGGTATTCATAAACCACACCATCGTTTGGGTGAAGTGCTGGTCAAAAACGCCCAAAATGCAATTCACTCTGTAGACGCGTTAGTGTTTGTCGTCGATGGATCCACAGATCTCGGCGGCGGCGATCGATTCATTGCCGACCTATTACGGGATTGCAATGTCCCCGTTGTGCTGGGGATCAATAAATCCGATTGCCAAGACCCCTCGCTGCAAGTCAGCGACCTTCCTGTCGAAAACGGCAACATTTGCGATCGGGCTTATTTGGAACTCGCCCGCGCTCAAAACTGGACTGTTGCGAAGTTTTCGGCACTGTTGGGCGATGGTCTAGAAGATCTGCAAGAAAAACTGATTGCCCAACTCCCACCGGGACCCTATTACTATCCACCAGATCTTGTCACCGACCAACCAGAACGCTTCATCATGGGCGAACTGATTCGAGAACAGATTCTGCTGTCTACTCGTGAAGAAGTTCCCCATTCAGTGGCTATTGCTATTGAGCGCGTAGTCGAAGAAGCCAGTATTACGCGGGTATTCGCGACCATTAATGTAGAACGAGATTCTCAAAAGGGAATCTTAATTGGCAAGAAAGGCGCAATGCTTAAGAGCATCGGAACAGAAGCTCGAATGCAAATGCAAAAGCTAATTGATGGCCGGATTGATTTGCAATTGTTTGTAAAAGTTCAACCCAAATGGCGACAGTCTCGGACTCGACTCGCTGAACTAGGATATCGAATTGAAGAATAGCGATATGTAATAGTGTTTCACATTATAAATCCAATGCAAATCTAGCTGGAAATCTAACTGCAAATCTAATAATAGGGTGATAACTTTATTTTGAGTAACCTATTGTGATTAATCAAATGAGTTGATAAAACCAGTTAAAGAAGCCGCAATTAGTAAGAGATGCGTAGCTATTAATCCCCATTGAGGTCTATGAATGATTGCGTCCACCCGTGAACTTTTAGAAACTGCCCGCCGCAATGCCTACGCGATCGGAGCCTTCAATGTATACAATCTCGAAGGCGTAAAGGCAGTGATAATTGCTGCCGAAACTAATCACAGTCCCGCAATGCTTCAGCTTCATCCGAGCGCATTGAAGTATGGTCAATTAATGCTTGTGTCTATGTGTTTAGAAGCGGCCCGATCGGCTACTGTGCCTATTTCAGTTCATCTCGATCACAGCACCTCAGAAGACGATATTCAGGCTGTTCTGAATGCTGGAGTTAAGTCCATTATGGCGGATGGTTCGCCTATGGAATATGAAGAAAATTTAGCATTCACTCGAAAAATGACTGAACTTTCCCATCAGCATAATGCGATTGTTGAAGCGGAAATTGGTCGAATTAGTGGGACTGAAGATGGTTTGACGATCGCTGAAAAAGAAGCCAAAATGACAGACCCAAATCAAGCCGTTGAATTTGTTAAACAAACCAATGTAGATGCATTAGCCGTGACGATCGGGAATGTCCATGGTGAATATAAAAGCCCGCCCAGACTAGACTTCGATCGACTTGCTAAGATTCGTAGTTTGATGGATATTCCATTGGTTTTGCACGGAGCTTCGGGATTACCCGATTGGATGATTGAACGATCGATTCAATTGGGAGTATGCAAATTCAATGTGAATACTGAAGTGCGTCAAGCCTATATGGAATCGCTGAAAGATGAACTTTGTAGTAAAGGTCCACAGGATTTACTAGATATTACCTCCAGTTCGATCGATGCTATGGAAGAAGTGATTACAGGTAAATTACAATTGTTTGGTTCAGCGAACAAAGCCCATCTTCACGAAACACCTTACGCCGCTAGTTTAGTACGATAAACTATACAATTTCATAATTTCCATCAATCCCAATCTCACATTTTTATGAATCTGACTGATTACCAAACCCAATCTCGTGACACGGCAATGTATCCCGATCGTGATCGTAATCTTTGGTATCCAACGCTCGGCCTCGTGGGTGAGATTGCTGAATACTTAACAGCGGCTGAATCTGAGAAAATCAAAGAGGCTGGAGATGTGGCCTGGTATTGTTCTCAACTTTGTAGTGAAGCTGGCCTGAACTTAGAAACAGTCATTCAATCCGTAAAAGAACTAGAAGCCATTACAACTGTTTTGGGGCAACTTGCTGAATGTGTTAAAAAGCTATATCGCGATCGGAATGGTGAAGTGAGTGACAAAGATCGGGCGATCGTAACCCATTCTGTCAATCAAATTTGGAACCATTGTATTCTTGGTAAAGATCAATCCATCATTTTATCTACCAATATTGCCAAACTCCAAAGTCGAAAAACACGAGGTGTCTTGGTCGGTAGCGGGGACGATCGATAGCGGTATGAATATATTTGATAATAGTTAGAACAAGGTGAATCATACTCTTACGGATCTTTCCTCACGAGAATAGTTCTAAAAATATTTGATCACCATTAATGGATTGACTTAGCTCTTTCTTAGCTCAAAGAAATACCAGAGACGCTAGAATATTCAGATAAAGACTCCGAAACCCGCTCTCTCCAACCGCCTAAACTCTATGTTGTTCGCAATTCCCCTCGCTTGGCTCCAACTCAAACGCGAACGAATGCGACTGTTCATTGCGATCGCAGGTATCGGTTTTGCCGTGTTCCTGATGTTTGTGCAGCTTGGGTTCCGAGATGCCCTTTTCAACAGCGCCGTCCGTCTGCATGAAAATGTCAACGGCGACATCATGCTAATCAGCACCCGATCGAATTCCCTCATTTCCATTCAAAGTTTCCCTCAACGTAGACTCTATGGCGTTCTGGGTGCGGAAGGTGTAGACAAAATTAGCCCGATCTATGTCGGCTTTGGTCTATGGAAAAATCCATTCTGGGAAGGACTCCCCAAATCTCAAACAAGGCAAATCATGGTCCTTGGGATAGACCCAGATGACGATGTTATCTCGGTTTCTGGCGTTGATGCTAAAGCTCGTGATCTCATCCGATTCCAAGATCAAATCCTCTTTGATAAAAAATCTCGTGCAGAATTCGGCCCAATTCCAGAAAAATTTGCAGAATATAGCAAAAAAGACCAACTAATCAGCACAGAAATCGCCGATCGTAAAGTGTCGATCGCGGGTCTTTTTGAACTTGGAGCCTCCTTTGGAGCCGATGGAAATAGCATCACCAGCGAAGCCAACTTCCTGCGTATCTTCACCAGCCGAGACAGGGGCGACATCAACATCGGCGTCATTAAACTCAAACCCGGTGCCGATCTTTATAAAACTCTCGAAGCCGTCAAAAAAGCACTTCCCGGGACTTACACCGTTAACCCGTCGCTCAAACCAGAGGAGGCTCGCGAAGACTTTGTTGTCGGTGAAATGCGGGTTCTGTCGAAAAAAAGCTTTATTGAAGTTGAACGTAAATATTGGCAAAATAGTACTGCGATCGGATTCATTTTCACCCTCGGCACCGTGATTGGATTTCTCGTCGGCATCATAATTGTCTATCAGATTCTCTATACCGACGTAACGGATCATCTCGCCGAATATGCAACCCTAAAGGCAATGGGATACAAAAATCGCTATTTACTTAAAATCGTATTCCAGGAGGCCATGATTTTATCCATAATGGGCTACATTCCTGGCTGCATTTTAGCGAGTTTCATGTACACAGGCACTCGGAATGCAACGGCATTACCGCTCGCTATGACGACTGAGCGTAGTATTCTCGTTTTATTTCTAGCAATTACAATGTGTTTAGTTTCGGGTGCGATCGCCGTTCGTAAAGTCCAAGACGCAGACCCCGCAGATATTTTCTAATGATGAAGATCTCTCAATTCAAGGATTACTCCAAATCGCTACGCTTCAAGAAAAAGTAGTATAACAATTCATCATGACAGAGCCAATCATTTCGATCGACCGCGTTAATCATTACTTCGGTAGCGGTAAACTAAAAAAACAAATTTTATTTAGCATTCATGCTGATGTAGATCCTGGCGAAGTGGTTATTATGACTGGGCCATCAGGTTCGGGGAAAACAACATTACTAACATTGATTGGGGCGCTGCGATCGACTCAAGAAGGCAGCTTAAAAGTCCTCGGCGAAGAACTCCGCAACTCTAGTGAAAAACAGCGTGTAGCCCTACGTCGAAATATTGGCTATATCTTTCAATCTCACAATCTTTTGAATTCACTCAAGGCCAAACAGAATGTCATAATGTCGCTGGAGTTGCATACCCATCTATCCATGAAAGAACAGACTGAGATGGCTGAAGAAATGTTGAAAGCTGTAGGTCTTGAAGATCGTATGGATTATTATCCGGATGAACTTTCCGGTGGACAAAAACAACGGGTTGCGATCGCCCGCGCTTTAGTGTCCAATCCAAGACTCGTTCTTGCCGATGAACCGACAGCCGCATTAGATAAAAAATCAGGACGAGATGTGGTCGAAATTATGCGAAGTTTGGCTAAAGATCGAGGGTCTGCGATCGTGATGGTGACGCATGATAACCGGATTTTGGATGTGGCCGATCGGTTAATTCATATGGAAGATGGTGAACTCGAATCCTATGATTTAGAAACCCAAGCACCGCCGGAAAAAGCGATCGTGCTGGGTTAGAGATTGTATTTAAAATTAAATCACCTTGCAAACTAACTGGAGAGATCTTGCACCGTCAATGAAAAATCCTTGACAAATTCTGGCATTCTCCTCTTTGCAGCATTCAGCGTTCCGATTTTCCTATCTATTGGTATAAAATAAGACCATCAAGCACATAAGCTAAAGAGTTTTCCCTAGGGAGTCAGATGACACGATCGGAATTACTGGCGATAATTGAAGAAGCTAAGTGGAGTGGTCAAACTGAACTTGATCTGAGCAAGAAAGGGATTGAAGAACTACCTCCAGAGATTGCTGAGTTAATGAATCTTACCTCCCTCGATCTCTCCTGCAATCAACTGACGACGTTACCTAATTCGATCGGGCAGTTAACGAATCTCACCCATATTGATGTTTCTTCTAATGAATTGAAGACGTTGCCAGATTCGATCGTTCAACTCATCAATCTCCGGATATTAAACCTCAATTATAACAAAATTACTGTGATTCCAAATACGATCGCAAATCTTGTTAATCTCACAGATCTATTTCTGGCACAAAACACAACGGCATTCCCGACTTTTGATTCATTTGATCCACTGACCATTCCTGATTCGATCGCTCAACTTATCAATCTCAAAAATCTAGACCTCAGCGATAACCTAATCACAGACATTCCAAATTCGATTACGGATCTAGTCAATCTCACAGAGTTAGACCTCAGTGACAACGACATCACCATTATTCCAAATTCTATTGCTCAACTCGTCAATTTGAGAAAGTTAAATCTCACAGTTAACGGAATCACGACCATTCCCGATTCTATTACAAGTCTAATCAGTCTCAACGAGCTATATCTTACGTTTAACCGAATCGTTAGCATTCCCGGCGATCGCTGGACTTGTGAACCTCACTGATCTCGGACTTGGAGTTAATCGAATAACAATCATTCCTAATTCGATCAAAAATCTGACCAATCTAAGAGATTTATATCTTCGCTCCAACAACATAAGCACTATTCCAGATTCTATTGCTGAACTCAGCAATCTCGCATGTTTAGACCTGAGTTACAAAGATATTTCGATCGTTCCTAATATAATTACCAAACTCACCAATCTGACAACTCTTTATCTTTCTCACAATCCCATCACTATCATTCCTGACTCCATCACTCAGCTTCCGAATCTCACACTATTAACAATTGATCTCAATCACGCTACCAACTTGCCAGATTCGATCGTTCAACTTGTGAACTACACGACAGAACTCCTAGATCACCATA
>JAYUEU010000336.1:0-3271 GCA_043739065.1 Synechococcales cyanobacterium
CAATCAAGTGTGATATCGATGCAGGATAGCGGGCGGCATAGGCCATCGCCACCATTCCACCATAGGATCCACCAATCACAATAATTTGCTCTAATCCTAGGTAAAGTCGGAGCGCTTCGACATCTTCGACATTGTTATCAAGGGTGTAGGTCGATTGGGGTACGCGTGCCGATCGACCTTGACCCCGATGATCGATATAGACGAGTTGGAGCCGATCGGCTAGCGCGCTGAAGGTTGGTTTATATCCAGTATGGTCGGCACCCGGCCCGCCATGGAGTAAAAAGGCCACAGGTTTTTCTCGAAAGCGCGAACCTTCACAGATGATAGAGGCTCCTTCCACGTCGAAAAAAAGTTCTGTATCCCGAAGTTTAGCTTTCAAACCTGCCTCTACCTATATCAATGCGTGCGTCCTGATCTGATTGTGTACTTAAGCCTTCTCAAAGATATTAACTCCTTCTAAGGACTTAAGTACACTAGCCATCTAACATCACTAGCCATCTAACATCAAGCTATTCGGCGATCGCATCTGCTCGGGCATGACCCAATGTGGGCAGCGTAGCGGAAGGGCTGATGGAGCCTTGATGGGCGGCTGGGACCGATCGGATAGATTGCATCAGACTTGCCATTTCAAGGGCGCTCATTGCGAAGTCCCAACCCTTGTTGCTCTTAATGCCTGCGCGTTCTAATGCTTGCTGCATTGTGTCTGTTGTGAGCACACCAAAGACGACCGGAACCCCTGTTTGGAATGCCGCCGCTGCTATGCCTTTGGAGACTTCCCCTGCAACATAGTCGAAATGTGGAGTACTGCCGCGAATGACAGCTCCAATACAAATTACTGCGTCATAGCGCCCCGACATGGCCAACTGACGTGCCAGTAGAGGTAACTCAAAGCAACCGGGTGCCCAAGCGTAGTCAACTTGAGTTCCTTGAGGATCTACATCGACTCCGTGGCGCTTTAAACAATCTTGACAACCCTCTAAGAGCCTTGTTGTCACAAGATCGTTGAACCGCCCAATCACGATCGCATATCGATAGGTATTGGAATGTGCAAAAGTTCCTTCAAAAACAGCCATTGAAATTTTCTACCGTTAATGCAATGAATTAGATGCTTTGACCTTATCTAGATTACCTTGTTAGTCCAGATTGGTCTCATTAGATGTGTTTCGGGGCTGAATTTTTAATCAAAATAAAACAGCCGATCGGACGATGCGATCGGCTGTTGCCTAAAATCCAGTGCTAGCTCTTACGCCACCAAGAAATTTAATGCGCCCACAGCAACAACCAAGCCACCCCAGATAGCTGATCCGAGCAAAATTAGCCGTTTGGATTGGTCCCAGTTCTGAGGCGATGCGTAGGCGACGGGTACATACACGATCATCGCGAATGAGAAAAACACTAATGCGGCAAGTAGCAATTGGAATACGACGGTCATGACTTTCTCCCTATGGACAGCAAGTTTAGTGATCTCAGCGATTTATGAGTGAGAATAAACAGGCTGCCCCAAGGCACTAAAATGCACAGGTCATGCGCTGTATTTCCCATGTCTGTACCGTATCAGAAAACTGGTTTTGATTCTATGGAATCGAGATGTAACGTAACTTTTTGTAAAGCCGTCTCTCAGGCACGAGGTCTTTCATGGTGATGCTCGAACGACTGGCGCTTCCTTTGCAAGAGATTTTGGCGATCGCGGTGGCAGCGGCAGCAGCTCAGGGATGGCATCTGTATTTGGTGGGGGGCGGGGTGCGTGATTTGCTGCGGGCGACGGGGGATAGTCCGGTGATGCTGTCGGATTTGGATTTGGTTGTGGATGGTGGCGTAGAGGGTGTCGTGGGAGCTGGGGTGAAGTTGGCGGAGGCGTTACGATCGCGTTATCCCGAGGTGGTTCTAGAAATCCATGGCAAGTTTCAGACGGCGGCTTTGACCTGGCATGGGGATCCGGTTCTGGGAGACTTGTCCGTGGATTTGGCGACGGCGCGAACAGAGAGCTATGCATATCCGGCAGCAAACCCGACTGTTGTGGCTAGTTCTATTGAATTGGATTTGTTTCGGCGCGATTTTTCAGTGAATGCAATGGCGCTGAGATTGACGGATCCGGGTGCGGGTTTGGTGTTGGATTTACATCATGGTGTAGAGGATCTGACAGCGAGGGTTTTGCGGGTTTTGCACGATCGGAGTTTGTTGGATGACCCGACTCGTATATTTCGGGGGGCACGGTTTGCATCGCGGTTTGGGTTTGAGTTTGAGCCGGAAACCAAAGCTCAGTTTGCTTCTGCGATCGCGTCGGGAATTTATGAGCAATCTCGTCAGGAATTCGGTTCGGTTCCGGCCCTGCAAACTCGACTCAAGTCTGAATTTAAATATTTGTTTTCATCTTCGGCTTGGAAAGGTGCATTGCGGAGTTTACGATCGGTGGATGCGTTTCATTGTTTGCATCCGAGTTTATCGATTTCGCAGAATTTGGATGAACTCGGTTGGCGGCGGCTTTGGCGATCGTTATGTCGGATGGATGTGTGGCTGAAGGATGATTCGCTGAATTTGGGGCTGCAACGATGGCAGACGATGTTGGAGTTGATTCTGATGATGGCCGATGAACCTGAATTCATTGGAGCACAGTTGCAATTGCCTAAAGCTGCGGTCGATCGGCTATCAACCTTAAGCAATATTGAAATTCAGATTCATCAATTGCTGAACCAAGGTGATCGTCCAAGTCGAGTAGACCAAGTATTAAGTGGATTCGATGGTCTAGGACCGACCACAGGTCATCGAGTGACACTTTTGTTAATTGCAGCGCGAAGTGATGACCCTTGGCGATGTCAGATTTGGAAATATTTGACGGAGTATGCGCAGATTAAGCCGATGCTGTCGGGTAAAGATCTACAGGAATTAGGATTTAAGTCGGGGAAGGGGATGAAGCTGATTTTGACTCAATTGCGGGTGGCGACGTTGGATCAGGTGGTGAACGATCGGGCCAGTGCGATCGAGTTTTTAAAGAGGTTGTAGTTATTTTATAGTCAAAAAATCTATAACCCTTTTATTCCTCTGTTTCACTTCTCTGGCTGTGCTTCTGCTTCTGCGGACAATTTACGGAAATTGAATGCCTGGGCGCTCGCATGACAGGTAATGCAAGTGGTTAGCGTTGGCTTCGTCGCAAATTTTACTTTTGGATGGAGTGCTTTAAAGTATCTCGATTCTGAAATTCGGTAGGGCACTCGTTCATCTGTGCTAGCCACTGGACGCGATGCATTTTTTACGTAGTTCCACATAATCCGTT
>JAYUEU010000337.1:0-3452 GCA_043739065.1 Synechococcales cyanobacterium
GAGTTAAGTGCCAGTCTCCTTTAAAATCCTTGGCAAAAGCAGCGACCATCGATCGCTCATAGGCCACACTTTCTAAACCACAAAAAATATCTAATGATCGCTGAGGATCGAGATCAAGGAGTGTAACGGAGAGATTGTGTTGTGAAAGCCGGTAGGCAAGATGTGTGGCGATCGTGGACTTACCCACGCCGCCTGCATTCGCCAAAATCGCAATGACAATCTGTGAAGACTGAGTAGAAACTGAATTTGCCATCGTGGTTCAACCGTCAAACGGCTGCTAATAATTAGAAATTTGCAACGGCTTCTACTTCTAGATGTCGGATGTTGTTATACGACATCTAGAAATCTAAAACCTTAGGTCGGATTCTATGGGTTGAGCCTTATGTCGGATGTTGTTATACGACATCTGTAAGGGGAGTCGTTTTGTGTTGGAGTAAGGCATCAGATGGAATGAATTTTAAACAAGCTGTCCATAGTGAGGAATTATAGATGTAAAATCAATATACGACAAAAAAGCTAGCTAAAATTCTGAGATTAATTGGGACTTTTATCTCACAGTTAGTAACCATAATCAATCAACTCACAGATTCTCAAAATCCAAAGTCCAAAATTTCCTACTGTCGTATTACGTAATACGACATATCACATCCCAATAAATGATTGTTAGGCTTCGAGAAATTACGGCTAAAATTCAAAGGATATGCCATGGAGAACCCCATGACTGAAAGTAATAGCACCGCGATCGAACGACATCACTTACTGGCTGCCATCCCAAATGAATGGGAAGCCAAATTTAAAGGTGAACTCGCTCAGTCACCCTTGCTAAAACTCGTCGCGCTTAAAGTCTCACAACATTGCGCCGAAGCCTATCGTCACTCCCTCGAAAATGCTTTGAAATCGGGGCAAATGGAACCAAAACAATTACGATCACCCTACATCAAAACCAAAACTACCAAAAAACGCGGCACTACCGTCTCGATTCAAATCTCCGAAGAACAACGTCACAAAGCCAGCAACCACACTGAAAAAGATGTGGAAGAAGCGATCCAGGAATTAAATTTTTGGGAATCTTCTGCTTCCTACATGTGGTTTGACCTGACAAGGATGGCCTTCAGCGAAATGGAAAAAGAAATCGACCAGGCAACATTGGAGTCGATCGGAATTGAGAAAGGCTTAGAGATTCTCTACAAATATATTTTTGACAACGCCTCAGATACTCTCAAATCCAATTTTTCTACGGTGCTTCAAAACTACGTTGATCAAGCCGTCCAACTCGTCGTCACCCGCTACGACCTCCCCAATAAATCTCCCCAAGAACTCGAATGGCTCGCTGGACTAACCAACAGCACTGCGATCGCCGCCCCAAGAACCAATCCTACTCTCTTCACCACCCTTCATACCAGCAACTTCGCCACCTGTAAAATCCTCTGGGAAAGTGTCAATATTCTCACCCAACGCAGCGATCTAAAATGGGAAGCCGATAGCGACGGAAAACTCGCTTACACCAGCAACTTCAAAGATGATAAAGGTCGCCTGATATTCTGGGTCACAGAAGATCCTGATGCCCAATACCCCGAAGCTCTTGCCGGAGAAGCCGCCCTCGCCGTCATCGAAACCTTCGACATTCGAGCTGCTTGTATGCATCTGATCTATGCCGCCCATGTCACCACTCTCGATCGCCCTTGGGAAGAAGAATTCATCGTAGACGATCGGCAAATTGCCTCTTACCTCGGACTGGACAAACGCAAAGACTTAACCAAGGAACAGCGCTTAAAGCTCATTGAACGCATTTCCGAACAACCCGCTCAAATTCTCACTTTCCTTCACTGGCCTCAACAAGGGACGATCGAAAGCTTCTACGTGGAAAAAAGTCGCCTTTGGGAAGTAGCCATTGGTTATCACGGCCAACGGGATATTTTTGGCGATATCAAATGTACCGGACTCACCATTCGCTGCCGTGCAGGTATGTGGGCAAAATACTTCCTCAACCGTCGCGGTGCCGAAGAAGGAAATGCATTTTACCAATACGGCGTACTCTCCAAAACGCTGCTCCAAACCATCACTCGCGTCTGGCAACACAGTGAAGGCGCTGCTCGAATGCTTGCATGGCTATCATTTAAAATGCGCGTCAGTCGAAACTCCGTCATGTTAACCACAACTTTGATGGATGTCGCCTACGGTCACGAAAAAGTCGAAGCCGCCCAGGACGATCGGGACCTTCGCAGCGAACTTGCCAGTACATGGGATAACGATTTACGCATCTTATCTGAAGCCGGATTTTCCATAGAATTTGACCTAGCCACCTATCCCCCAGAAATTCAACCGGATTGGAAAGAAGGTGGACGAGGCAGTCGCAAACGTCCCCGTGGTTTTTGGGAAATGATCTGTCAAAGTCGTCTACACATTCATCCACCTCAAGAGATCGCCGATGGCATCGCCAAACTTCACCGTCGTAAACCTTCACCAGATAACACCCTATCAACAACCAGACCCAGCAGCAACCGGCGGCAAATCACTAGCACTGTCACCGGGTCCATCATCAAATCTGCCCGCGAACTAAAAGGCTGGACTCAAGCTGAACTCGGCGAAAAACTTGGGCGAACTAAAATGTGGGTCAGTCTGTTAGAGCGAGATAAACGAAGCATTAAGCCGGAAGACGCTATCCAAATCAAGTCACTACTCGAACTATAAACCCGATCGGTAAACAGTAAACAAGTAAACAAGAATTCAGTAAACAGTTTACTCAGATGCATCAGTAAACAGTAGACAGAGTTAACGTAGTAAACAGTAAACAGTAAACAGTAAACGCTTTCATTTTTCGATCGAGCCGATCTCTAAAACTCTTATTCTAAAAGGGTTAGAGTGGTAAACAACACCCCGAACAGTAGGGACAATATTACCCGGCCTCCCTAGGTGAAATTACCCGGACCTATGGGGTGAAATTACCCGGACCTATGGGGCAATCTGGCCCCGAACCCTAGTAGTGATTGATCCCGCCCTTCAATGATCAAAATCCCGAACCCTAGGGACGTAAAACCCGGACCTATGGGACAAACTTTTTTTTGAAATCTTAGAAAGCTCCATGTAGCAAGACTTTCAAATTGAGTAAACAACGCTAATTATTTCTAATGATCTTAATCCGTTTACTTAAAAATAAGCTGTTTACTGCGTTGTCTAGGATTGTGGTTCATCATCAGTTTGTGACACCATGGCGATCGCACTCTCCCATCTCTCCATTTTCAGTCAACAGATCGCTCAAGAAATTATCAAAGGAAGCGCGATCGCACCCAGCCTCTACAACGCTGCTATCCAGCTCGTACAAGATACAGAAGTCAGTTCTGGAAACGATGTTGCCTATCCCATCCACGACGCGCTCAACTGGCGCATGACTCGCTTTGGACAGAAAGCTCGCTCCTCTCTACAAGCCGCACTTTTCCTCAACGAAGATGGCT
>JAYUEU010000338.1:0-5203 GCA_043739065.1 Synechococcales cyanobacterium
AATATTACATTCCCTCAGTGTAGAGCGTTATCTGCCTTCATACAAAAATCCCCGATCGCGAACCTATTTAAATCACGATCGGGGATTTTTGTATGAAGGCAGATAACGCTCTACACTGAGGGACTGTAATATTTTCTTCCCAATATTGAACGGAGTGTCATGGCTGTCGATCGTCATTTTTGGTCTGGTTGGCTATCTCGGATAATTGCCTTTGCGATTGTGATCGGGCTTAGTTTGGGAGGATTTTCAGGGAGCGCTCAAGCCGCTGCATCTGCTGCTGCAAGTGGAAATCCCTTAGCTGAGGAAGGAGGAAGCTTAGCTGGAAAAGACATGTCCGGGGCACAATTGCCGACAGAAGAATTTGCTAATGTTGATCTCGATCGAACGAATCTGAGTAAAGCAAATCTGATTGGCACCGTCTTTAGCACCTCGACCCTAACCGGGACCATTTTTCGAGGCGCTAATCTGACCCAGACCATCATGGATCAAGTCAGACTATTAGATGTCGATTTTAGTGATGCTATTTTGGAAGATGCGATGATGCTGCGCACCGAATTCCGAAATGTAAAAATTGAAGGTGCAGATTTTTCTGGTGCAATTCTCAATGCATTTCAGGTCAAGCAACTTTGCGAGTTTGCCAGTGGCACTAATTCAAAAACAGGGGTTGATACAAGAGAATCTCTTGGCTGTCGAGATTAAAAAATCGTATGTATAAAAAAGGCGGAGAACTTTAAAAATCCTCCGCCTTTTTACTGTCTATCAATTATTGTTCAAAACTCATTCCCATTCTATTGTCCCTGGTGGCTTAGACGTAATGTCATAAACTACGCGATTTACGCCTTTTACTTCATTAACAATACGAGTCGATATTGTTTCAAGTAGGTCATAGGGAACCCTCGCCCAATCTGCCGTCATGCCATCTTCACTCTTCACCATCCGAAGCACGATCGGGAACGCATAGGTTCGCTTATCCCCCATCACCCCAACACTTCGCACAGGTAATAAGACCGCGAATGCCTGCCAGATCTCATTATAAAGACCTGCTTTATTGACTTCTTGACGAACAATTAAGTCCGCGTCCCGTAGAATATCAAGCTTTTCTTCAGTAATTTCACCCAAAATTCGGATCGCTAACCCCGGACCAGGAAAAGGTTGGCGCTTAACAATTTCATCCGGCAAGCCCAGAATTTGGCCCACTTTTCGGACTTCATCTTTAAATAGCTTACGGAGAGGCTCGATCAGCTTAAATTGTAGATCCTTAGGCAATCCGCCGACATTGTGATGACTTTTGATCTTGACAGCAACCCGTTCACCTGTAGCAGGATCAGCATTAGTATCTGCCGACTCAATCACATCGGGATAAAGAGTTCCTTGAGCCAAGTAGTCAAATGGACCTAGGCGTTTTGATTCTGCCTCGAAAACTCGGATAAATTCGTGACCAATTTTTTTACGTTTTTCTTCGGGATCACTGATTCCTTTGACAACACCTAGGAAACGATCGCGAGCTTGCACATGGACCACAGGAATATGGAACTGTTCATCGAAAAGCTTAACTAAACGCTCTGGTTCCCCTTTACGCATAAAGCCTTGGTCAATGAACATACAGGTAAGGTTATCGCCGATCGCTCGATGCAATAAGAAAGCTAACGTTGAAGAATCAACCCCACCGGACAATGCAAGGAGTACTTGCTTATCGCCGACTCGTTCCTTAACCTCGCGAATGGCTTGTTCCACAAACGCTTCAGTCGTCCAAGTTGGCTTACATCCACAAACTTGATAGACAAAGTTACTAATTAGGATCTGGCCGCTTTGGGAATGGACCACTTCTGGATGAAACTGCACCCCATAGAAATTCCGAGTCGGATCCGCGATCGCAGCACAGGGCGTATTTTCAGTATGGGCCAGTAGCTCAAAGCCATCTGGCATTTGCATGACTGAATCACCATGACTCATCCACATCACAGAGTTATCGGGCACCGCATCAAGCAATTTGGATGTGCTATCAACCAGAAGATTTGCTTTCCCATACTCACCTCGTTCGGCGCGCTCAACTAAGCCACCCAACTGCTGAACCATGAGTTGCATCCCATAACAAACCCCGATCACCGGGATCCCTAGATTCCATATTTCAGGATCACAAAGGGGCGCACGATCGTCGTAAACCGAACTAGGACCACCCGAAAGAATAATGCCCTTAGGGTTAAGCTCACGAAGTTGATCGGCAGTTGTCCGGTAGGAGAGGACTTCAGAATATACTTCCGTTTCCCGGATTCGACGTGCAATCAGCTCAGAATACTGCGATCCAAAGTCTAGAATTGCAATCATCTGGGGATCGAGTGAACCGAAATCTGAGGATTTAATATTGGCCTGTTCTGTCGGCTGAGCCGAGAGGCCTGAGGAATCAACCGGAGGGGTCACGCTCGTTTTCCTATCTTTAATGATGAGGGAGGACTATTGAAAATATATACGTGGAATGTAAATTTTGATCGGTATAAATGAGAATCTGCAACACACTTGAAGCGATCGCAAAAGTAAAAAAACGTAATATCTATAGGTTTTAAAGTTTAGTCATCTTATGTCAATTCGTAAAGTAGACTCAATCCAAAACTAGAGTTAGATTCAACTTAATCGAGATTTTGTGTCACCTTATCACAAGGACTCCCGATCCGCTGTGCAGGTGAAATTCAGTTGAATTTTCTCAGCTCTCAGCAATTTGGCTTAAAACAAGAAAAATGTTGGGCATCAAGACTTTGTGAATTTTAGACATTCTCCTCGTTGCGATCGTTTGATTTATTTAAGCTTAGAGTTGTCCATGAATCTTAAACTTAAATTCAATCGGGCTATTTTATGGATCCGTTAATTTAATAATTGATGCCTCTAAACCCTCTGATTTTCAAGTCTGTCATTTTTTCTCTATAAGCCCTACGTTCACGGGTAGATTAAAGGTATCCATGCTTATTCCCCAAGAACCGATCACATCCAATACAATAATTTTGCAACCAGAGAGCCTTCATGGATCCTCGGGGCTAACCTTCCAGCAATCTCTAGAAGAAGCTTTGACCCATGCTAGTGGAGTTATTGTTGATTTACTCTGGGTAGGAACAATCGATAGCGATGGCATTAATTTATTAGCTCAATCTATGATTCGATCGCAGACTTCCGGCAAGGATATAACCTTTCTTGGCTTAGAACATAATGCAAAGCTTGAACTAGAGCAGCGGATTCAATGCTCTGTAGAGTCTTCATCCTGCAATTCAGCCTTAGGTCATGGAATTTTTGCCCCAGATTTTGAAGCGTTTCTCGATCGTCATCGTGATTTAAAAGCCTCTGAAGCATTAGTTTAAGCTTTTTTTCAAGGCGAGCGTAATGCCGTCACCCAACGGAAGAAGACTGACTTGGACCCGATCGTCTTGGGCTACTTTCTCATTAAAAATCCGCATAGTCTGGACAATTTTGTCCGTTGATTGCATATCAGCCACTCGTCCAGACCACAGAACATTATCAATGGCCATCAGTCCACCGGGACGCAATAATTTAAGCGCCCGATCGTAATAATTGGAATAATTGGCCTTATCTGCATCAACAAAAGCAAAATCAAAGGTCTCTGCTTGTCCAGATTCGAGAAGGGAATCTAAGGTCTGTAATGCAGGAGCTATGCGCAGATCGATTTTGTCCTGAACGCCAGCTTGTCGCCAATAGCGTTTTGCGATCGCAGTATACTCTTCGCTAATATCACAGGCCACCAGAACCCCATCGATCGGCAGGGCCAAGGCAATCGTTAATGAGCTATATCCGGTAAATACACCAATTTCCAATACGCGTCGTGCAGACATAAGACGAATGAGGAGTGCGATTAATTGCCCCTGATCCGGAGAAATTTGCATTCGGGCCTGCTTATGATGTTCGGTTTCCTGTCGAAGTTCCGCTAAAATGGGCAGCTCTTTTAAAGAATTGTCCAGAATATAATCATGTAGCAGATCTGGAAGTCCAAGCGTGTTTTTGAACATTATCGTCGTAGAAAAGCTGTTTTAAACGAATGTACGGGCTGCGGCAAAGGTTTAGGGGGGGCTGAAAAAATAAGTGATTCCCAGACTTATTTATTCCCAGACATATTTTTAGATTCAGACTCATTTAGACCAGAGAACGATCGGTCAGAATTTCTGATCCCGTCTCTGTCACCAGAATCGTATGTTCAAATTGGGCCGATAATTTTGTGTCCATCGTCACCACCGTCCAGCGATCGGCCAAAATTCTCGTTGCATTGGATCCTTCATTGACAATAGGCTCGATCGCCAAGGTCATCCCCGCCTTCAATTTCACATTCGGAATTTCATTGGTTTGGAAATTAAAGACATGTGGCTCCTCGTGAAGATTCCGTCCCACTCCATGGCCCGTGTATTCTTCGACCACGCTATAACCATTTTCTTCCACATAGGTCTGGACCGCGATCGCCATGTCTAATAAATAAGCTCCAGCGCGGACCTGTTCGATCGACTTATACAAGGCTTGTTCAGCAACTTTGATTAAATGAGCCGTTTTGGCCGGAGCGTCACCACCCACGACAACGGTGATACAGGAGTCACCATGAAATCCTTGAAAATAGGCTCCAGTATCTAATTTAAGGACATCTCCCGATCGTAAAATTTTCTTCCGGCTCGGAATCCCATGCACCACTTCATGATTAACAGAAGTACAGAGTGAGGCCGGAAATCCGTGATAGCCCTTAAAACTTGGCGTTGCCCCAAACCCCCGAATCCGTTTTTCGGCGAACGCATCCAAGTCGGCGGTAGTCATTCCCGGTTCAACCAACTCCCCAACCTCCTTTAGTACCGTTGCGACAATCCGACAAGACTGACGCATAATGGCGATTTCATCAGGTGTTTTGACCATCCCACCTCGGCGCTTACGCAGCAGTGGCGAGGGAAGAAGATTACTGAAGATGTTCATGGAGGTCGTGCAATTAACGATGTGGACTGGAATTGAGCCTTGTTCTAAACTTAGCTTGAATTGGAAGAAGTTGACGATACAAAGACACGATACGATCGTTCTAGGATTTACCAAATTACTTTAAAAATAGATAGACGATTTCCACTTTATACGCTACATTTAGCAATTGTGAGTTTTTGGCCTCCCTCTATGAAAGCGCAGGAAATCATCCGCTCAATTGAAGCGGAACAAATGAAGAGTGATCTTCCCGTTGTTC
>JAYUEU010000339.1:0-2531 GCA_043739065.1 Synechococcales cyanobacterium
AAACTGGTGGGATGTTCTGCGTCTGAGATGATTGGATTTCCAGCCTATAATTTTCTTTCTTTAATAGAAGGATGGTCATTTTTTAGTCCCCCGACAGATTCTGCCACGCCCTTTGGTTCTTGTGAGTGGCGCGAAGGTCAATTACGTCGCCAAGATGGTCGTCAATTTTGGGCTGAAGTTAATTCAACTCCTCTTCACGATGACGCTGGCAATCCGATCGCCACTTTGATCACCGTGACAGATATTACGGAGCGTAAATGGCTGGAAGAATATCTCCGGCTTTTAGAATCGGTTGTGGTCAATGCCAATGAAATGGTAATGATTTCTCAAGTGGAAGGCGATATTGATCCGCTTGGACTTCGGATTATTTATGTCAATGAAGCATTTTTAAAAGTAACGGGGTATCGAGCGACTGATGTTATTGGCCGATCGGCTGAGCTGTTAGTTGGGCCAGAGACCGATCTTGAAGAACTCGATCGGATTCGCACGGCCCTTAAAAATCAGGAGTCGGCCAAAGCAGAATTAATTTTCTACCATCAAAATCAGAGTTATTTTTGGGCCGATATGAATACGGTACCGATCCGCAACGAGCATGGGCATGTGACTCATTTCGTCTCGGTCATGCGGGAAGTAACAGAGCGCAAACATACGGAAGAGCAGCTCCGACGTAATGCATTTCACGATCCGCTAACGGGGCTGCCGAACCGATTATTGTTCACAGAACGCCTAACAGAGGTGATTGCCCGCAGTCGAGAGCAGGAAAATAATTTATTTGCGGTTTTGTTTCTAGATCTCGATCGATTTAAGGTCATCAACGATAGTCTGGGCCATTTGATTGGTGATCAGCTCTTGATTGCGATCGCACGGCGGCTGGAAGCTTGTGTGAAACGATCGGATTTAGTGGCCCGTTTGGGTGGAGATGAATTTACAATTCTGCTAGATAATATTCAGGATGAATCATCAACCCATCAAGTTGCAGAGCGCATTCATCTTGAATTATCCCGTCCTTTTAATCTCAATGGTCATGAGGTTTTCACGACGGTGAGTATTGGAATTGCCCTCAGCAGTACGGATTTTGAATATACGGAAGATTTGTTACGGGGAGCCGATATTGCGATGTATCGAGCGAAGGCACTGGGGAAAGCCTGTCATGAAGTCTTTGATACAGAGATGCACAATCAAGCGATGTTCCAAATGCAGCTTGAAAATGATCTTCGCCGGGCTGTCGAGCGAGAGGAATTTATTGTTTATTATCAGCCGATCGTCTCCTTAATTACAGGACGTTTGGCAGGATTTGAAGCGCTAGTTCGATGGATGCATCCCGAGCGTGGGCTAATTTCGCCGGGGGATTTTATTCCGATCGCGGAGGAAACCGGGTTAATTTTGCCTATGGGGAAATTGATTCTACGAGAGGCTTGTCGTCAGCTCAGTGAGTGGCAGCGCCTTTATCCTCAGCATCGTCGTTTGAGCATGAGTGTGAATCTGTCAAGTCGTCAATTTTCTCAGCGCGGGACTATTGATTTCCTGCGAGATGTTTTGAAGGAAACAGGTTTAAGTCCGGTTTGCTTGAAGCTAGAGATTACGGAAACCGCCATTATGGAAAACACTGAATCGGCAATGGATACGTTGCTTCAGTTGAAGTCGATGGGCGTTCAGCTTTCGGTCGATGACTTCGGGACCGGATATTCTTCATTAGGCTATCTCTATCGTTTTCCGATGGATATCTTGAAAATAGACCGATCGTTCATCAGCCGTGTGGATACTGATGGTGAGAAATTGGAACTGGTTAGAACTATTATTACTCTTGCCTGGAATTTGGGTATGGATGTAGTCGCAGAAGGGGTGGAAACAACTAAGCAATTGGCTCAGTTAAAAATGTTGAAATGTGAATATGGTCAAGGTTATCTATTCTCGAAGCCTATGAGTCCGGCAGATACTACTATTTTCCTTACTCAAACCAATCCTTTAGAACATGTTGCCCAATCGTTCCCGAGTTCGCCAGAGCTTACAGATTTAAGAGCGACCGATATTGGGGCTATGGAGTAAATTAAAAAACGAGCATAGTTTACTCAATTGAAGTTAACCATCCTCGTTTTCTAGTGATTCAATTAAAGCTAAATCATTTATATTTGACGATTTTCGAGAGCTGTAGCAACCCGATCAAGGGAAGAAATCATCTGCTCTTGAAGAAGGATTGCTGGATCCGGGGCAGTAGGAGCTTCTAATGCTTTCTGGCGTGCCATCTTCGTTTTCATTGCCTCAAAGGAACGGATGAGGAGGAATAAACAAAATGCTACCACAACAAA
This sequence comes from Synechococcales cyanobacterium, assembly GCA_043739065.1. Lineage (GTDB taxonomy): Bacteria > Cyanobacteriota > Cyanobacteriia > Leptolyngbyales > Leptolyngbyaceae > JAAFJU01. The sequence goes on from JAYUEU010000339.1 coordinate 2,307, forward strand.
ATTTAAGATGGAGGCCAGGAATACCCCTAACTTTGTCCCATTAACTGTCCAGCTCGCTAAATCTTTTGCACCTGCTGCCGACATGGCGGGATTTAAAATTAATGGCGTAATCAAATCTTCAACTAGAGAAGTAACAATTTTTCCAAATGCACCACCGATGATTACGGCAGTTGCCAAACCCACTACATCACCCTGCATCAAAAACTTCTTAAAGTCATCTATAAA
>JAYUEU010000340.1:0-6284 GCA_043739065.1 Synechococcales cyanobacterium
AGGGAGGCTTTGGCGCGACCTATTTGTCGAGGGATGAGGTGCTGCCTGGACAACCCAACTGTGTGATTAAACAGCTTCGGCCCAATACCACCGCAGTACACATCATGCAGATGGCACGGGAACTTTTTGAGCGAGAAGCCGAGACTCTCGGACGGATTGGGAATCATCCGCAAATTCCTCGGTTACTCGATTATTTTGAGTCGAGTCAGGAATTCTACTTAGTTCAGGAGTACGTGAGTGGCTCCACCATTCAACAGGAAGTCAAACGCCACGGGTGCATGGGCGAACTGAAGGTAAAGCATTTTCTCAGTGAAGTTCTCCCCGTGTTGGATTACGTTCATAGTCAGCAAGTAATTCACCGAGACATTAAACCCGCCAACTTGATTCGCCGATCGCACGATCAAAAGCTAGTGCTGATCGATTTTGGTGCAGTGAAGAATCACGTCCAATCCACCGTCACAGAGGCATCCGAGAATACAGCATTTACATCCTACGCGATCGGAACGCCCGGTTTTGCGCCCCCCGAACAAATGGCAATGCGGCCTGTATTCGCTAGCGATATCTATGCCTTAGGGGTCACCTGTATATACATGTTCACAGGGAAGGCACCAAAGGATTTAGCCTACGACCCCATGACGGGGGAAATGCTCTGGCAGAAGCATGTCAATGTGAGCGACCATTTTGCCAGCGTACTATCAAAAATGTTGGAAGTCTCTGTCCGACATCGCTACCAGACTGCAACGGAAGTTTTTCGGGCGCTAGACCTTGAACCCTATCTAGACAGCCTTAATAACAGTATGACCACCAGAGGCAATCCGTCCACTTCATCTCTTCCACTCTCCTCTGGCAGTAGTGTCATCTCTCCCGCTACCCGTACAGCTATGGCGATTCAGGCACGTCAACAATCCAAAGAAGCCACCACTCTTAATTCACCAGAAGCTATACGGCAACGATCGATGGCAGCGCGATCGATTTCTAATTCCATGGGCCGAGGGGACTCGAAAGGCCGCATTGCTAATAGTGGAGCGACCACAGGTCATGTCCCTGCCCGATTGGATGCGGCGAGCGTTCAGAACTATTACGCTAAAGGACGACGAGATTTTGCAGCCCATCATCTAGAAATGCTTCAACTTCCACGTCTTGACCTCACAGAGGCGACATTTCATCAGGCCAATCTCAGAAAAGTCAATCTGCAAGGTTCGACCTTGACTAATGTGGATTTCGGACGGGCAAATCTTGAGGGCGCAAATCTACGAGATGCGATTTTAGTGAAGGCGTATATGAGTAATGCGGATCTTCAGGATGCCGATTTACGTGGGGCTGACTTACGAAATGCTTACTTACTCAATGCAAATCTACGGGGCACAAATCTGGGGGGTGCAAATCTGACAGGTGCAAAAATTACGCCAGAGCAATTCGCCATGGCAAAAACTAATTGGATGACCGTTAAACCCAATGGCAAGCGAGGCAGCAGTTGGTAGTGATTTGAATTTGAAGTTTGACTGAGCTAAGGCATCCATTCTAGTAAAAGGCTACCTCGGGTTTCGGAGATATCTCGGCCTTGCCAACGCTCTATTGTAGTTGCTAGACGAAGTTGAGACGCGATCGCATAGCCAACGTATACCTTACCAATGCCGACTTCTCGAGCGGTTCCCACGTTGATCCAAGTTTGCTGAAGTGCAACATCTGCTCCACCACCACGAGACGGAATTAGCATCAGTTTTGCGCCAACATTTAATCCTTGGTTCTGAGTATTGGAGGTGGAAATCGATCGCCATCCAACCACGGGGGCAATGTTGATATACCCACCTAAGGGCAACAGATAGGTTTGAGCATCAACTCCAAAGCTAGTGATACGGCCACCGCTGCTGAAATGGGAACTGAAGGTGACGGGGGTTAGGCCAAGACGTAAATCTTCAAGTCCGATCGTCACGGCATTCGTATTAGCTTGGGTGAATCGTGAATAGCCGACCTGAAGGCGGGTCCGAAAGCTTGGATCGTTAGCAATTTCTCGGCGAATGTCGGGGGCTTGGTTGAGCCATTTTTGTAGGGTTGGGCTATTGCGAATTTGAGGAGGAATATCAAGGGGCATAGTCAATCGGCACAGTCATAGAGTGTCGTCATAAAAGATAATCACAAAGCGAAATAAGTCATGAAAAAAGACTCCACAATTGTGAAGCCTTGCCATCGTATCAATTTTTATAGGAGTAATCTCCATCCTTGACTATTCACCATTGCACCAAGGATCGAGATTACGGCCTAAAGAACCGTTCCATGAATTTTTTCCATGTCGATCGGCTTGATGAAATATAGCTTCAAGAGCTGGGTTACGGTGCTAGCGTAATAAGGGAGCTTTTTCAGGAACTTAAGCGGTGCAGGGGCACTGGAAGCACCGATCGTGGCGAGCTTTTCATTATTGCTTACACAAGTCTCAAGACTTGGGTAGAACCCAGGATGATCCACGTCAATAATGACAGGGAAGACTTTTCCAGCCGATCGATTGGTTTTGTTGATCACTTCGCGCTCAAAGTCACGAGTGGTGAATCCCAACATTTCGTAGAAGCCTGTACGCTGCATGTCGTTCAAGTACATAGTGACAAATACTGAAAGCAGGAAGAAACGACACCACAGGCGAGATTTCAAGCCCGTCAGAGTGTAGGGCTGGGCACGCATCACAGCATCAAAGAAGTCGCCATGACGATTTTCATCTTGGCACCAGTTTTCAAAGAAATTGAAAATCGGGTAGAGCTGATTCTCAGGATGCTGCTCTAGGTGACGATAAATGGTGATATAGCGCCAGTAGCCAATTTTTTCCGAGATGTAGGTCGCGTAGAAAATAAACTTTGGCTTGAAGAAGGTATACTTCCGACTTTTGGTCAAGAAGCCCAAATCCAAGGACATATTGAAATCTGACATCGCTTTATTGAGAAACCCAGCATGACGGGCTTCATCACGAGACATTAGAGCAAAACCTTCCGCCAAGAGAGGATTGCGCTCTTTCAGTTTGCGAGAAAGTTCTTTGTACAGCAGGAATCCAGAGAATTCGGCGGTACAGGAACGCTCTAAAAATTCAATGAATAACTTACGGGCTTCGCCGCTGATGTGATCGAAGGAGCGATCGAACAACTCATTGCGGACAAAGTGATGACGGTTATAATCGGCGCGAAACTCTTCCATCAAGGCGGACAACTCTTCTTCGTTGACCGACATGTCCATCTTCGCCATCTCTTCAAAGTCAGTGGTGTAGAAGCGTGGGGTGAGGATGGTTTCTTTGGACGGAGCTAACGTGCCAGGACGCAACTCTTGTAATGCAGGTTTTTTAAGAGAATCTACCATGGGTGCGATCGCGCGCTCTTGGCGGGTTGACGTGGATTTTTAATTATTCTTCAATTAAGATTGATGACTTGGATCTAAAACCCTAAGGTCATACAAGCTTTTCTTGAACATATTTTAGCAGTGTACCAAAGGCACTAGAGGGATCCGATCGGAAAACTCAGGATATTGATGTTTTGTTACATTAGCTCAACTTTTTACACCAAACCTTAAGCATTCACAACGTCGTTGATCCTGTGTGTAGGGGTTAGTGCTAGTTACGAATAAACCATTTTTGACCATTTAATCGCTGCGTTACGCCGAGAAGCAATAAGTCGAGGGTGACTTTTCGTTCATCAATCCGAAACGACTCCAGAGTACTGGCTTTGGATGCGGTATTGGTGACGGAGAAGCCACGCTGGCCTTGAATATCGTCAGTGTAGAAATATAGGTTGAATTGACGACTTTCATCAGTAGTGTCCCATTTTCCCTGAATTTGCCAGCATTCTGGGGCAGTGTCATAGCCGACTACCTGCACTTTTTGCTTCACAAACTGAAGGTCAACTGGGCGAATGCCAGCATCTTCAAATGCCGCTTTGAGACCCGGTAAGTAATGCTCTTCGATGAAGGCTTGGAAAGGTTTAGCTTCGATCGCGGGAGGCTTTTCTTTTTTTGCGGCAGGTGTTCCAGCATCAGAAGGTGCGGCCTTTACTGCTTTTTTTTCGATTTTTGGTTCGACTTGTTCGGCGATAATCGGCTCTTTTTCGTCAGACATAGCTAAAGTACGGTTCATTACTAGTGACTATCATAAACGATTCAGACAACTGGATTAAACTCGGGTGCAGTGCACAATTTGAACCTCATGACTCAATTTTCTTTATACACCGAAGACTCAGGAACTGGATTTCCGTTGCTTTGTCTACACGGTCATCCGGGTTCGGCTCGCAGTATGGGCATTTTTGCGACGCGATTGAATAACAGGTTTCGGGTCATTTCACCAGACCTGCGGGGCTATGGAAAAAGTCAGGCTAAGAAAAGTTTTGAGATTACGCAACATATTGAAGATTTGATTCGACTCCTGGATGAGCGAGAAATCGATCGGACGTTGGTGCTGGGGTGGTCGCTGGGTGGGATTTTTGCGATGGAGTTGGCATTGCGGTATCCCGATCGCGTTAGTGGCTTGATTTTGGTGGCGACGGCGGCGAGACCTTGGGGAAATCATCCAAAAATTTCGTTGGCGGACAATTTCTTTACTGGATTGGCCGGGATCTTGAATATTTTGCGTCCCGGTTGGCAATGGAATATTGACCAATTAGGGTCACGATCGTTATTTCGCCATCTAGTCCGACAGCAAACGCCCGCTGTTTATCACTATCTGGCCCGAGAAGCGGTGTACGCCTATTTCAAAACGTCCCGTCGGGCAGACCAAGCGTTGAGTCGGGCGATTAAGTCAGGATATAACCGAGTGCCGGATTTGCCAAATCTAAGCTGTCCGGCGCTGATGTTGATTGGGGAATTCGATCGGCATATTGCTCCAGCAGCTAGTCTTGAGACGGCGAAGGCAATTGGCGGGTGCGAATGGGCGACCTTCGAGGCGGCTCATTTAATTCCCTGGGAATGTCCTGAAGAATTATTAGAACGTATTGAACAATGGCTAGCGGCGCATCCCGAAATGCTTCGATCGGCCTCTCTCTAATCGCCACATAGCGAATAAAAGAATAAAAATGCCTCTGAATTTATTTTAGCTCAGAGGCATTTTATCTAAATCTAACTAGGACTAAACTGAGCCAAAGGCCGATCGTCGAATTTAATCGCTAATCGTAAGATTGGTGGGCCTGCAGCGTTTAACTTCTACATGGATGTTCTGTGCCCCTTCCTGACGAAGATCGTCGAGATAACCGGGCTGATGGCCAACTGCATCATTAGAGGACGAAAACGGACCAAAGTAGTAAGTGCAGGTGGGTAATTCGGTTTTCACCTCAACCCACCACGCCATTCCAACTTGCGCCATAGCGCTCAGTATTAGTTCTTTCATATGGGTTAGTTTTTCAAAAAGCTAATCCTCTTTATACTCGCTCCCCACCGGATTTTCAATGGCAGATGCCTTTAATTTCCAGGGATCAAGGGTTGTACTCACTCTTTGACGATAAACTTCATATAACGCCATACCTGCTGCGACAGACGCATTCAGGCTCGGGGTTGATCCCGACAAGGGAATTGAAACTAAAAGGTCACAGGCTTTCTGAGTGACTAAGCTCAATCCGTCGCCTTCACTACCAATAACGATGACGGTTGCTTTTGCAAAATCAACGGTTTGGATGCTCTGAGCAGAGGCTTCACCGGAGGTTCCATAAATCCAGAATCCAGCTTCCTTGAGTTCTTCAAGGGCACGGGCAAGATTTACAACGCGGGCGATCGCTAACGATTCGAGGGCACCTGCGGCAACTTTACGCACCGTGGAGGTCACGCCCACAGCTCTACGCTGAGGAATCACTAGTCCTTGAGCACCCATGGCTTCAGCGGTTCTAACGATCGCACCTAAATTATGAGGATCGGTGATTCCATCTGCAACAACAATGACGGGCTGAGTTGTTTTTTCCTTTGCAGCAGTGATTAGTTCCGTCAGATCTTTATATTCATGGGGAGAAACTTGGGCTGCAATCCCTTGGTGATTAGCGAATTGAGTAATTTGGCTCAACCGCTTAGGTTCCACTTCATCAATGACGGTGCCTTGGGATTTGGCATCATTGAGTAAGGTATGAAAACGATTGTCGTAGCGCAGACGAGCTGTGACCCAGACCCGGTTGAGAGTGCGGCCTGTTTCGAGAGCAGCTTGAACCGAGTGACGGCCATAAATCATGTCGTCCTGTTCAGTTTGTGCATTTTCCGTTTCAGGAGATGCGGCACTGAATGCTTCTAGGCGGCTGCTTTCGTAGCGATCGATTTTTTCTTCGTCAGTAAACGCACGGCCT
>JAYUEU010000341.1:0-14682 GCA_043739065.1 Synechococcales cyanobacterium
TGTCAAAGACTTCGGCAGCATCGACGACTTTAAAAAGCAATTTGTCGAAGCCGGAATGCAGCGTTTTGGCAGTGGCTGGGTCTGGCTGGCCATCACGCGCAAAGGCAACCTCGCCATCAGCTCAACCCCCAACCAAGACAATCCCCTCATGGTCAGCGATATCCCCATCCTCGGCAACGACCTTTGGGAGCACGCCTACTACCTCACCTATCAAAACCGCCGCGCCGAATATTTGGCACAATGGTGGAATGTGGTGAACTGGAATGCTGTTAACGATCGGTATAAGAAAGCGATCGCCTAGAGATCTTCCTAAATCCTCTGGGATGGGGGGACATGCATTGTCATGTCCTCCGACATCAAAATACGACTGATAGAAGCTAATTGTTACTACTATCCCGATGTCGTCGTTACTTGTCACCCAGACGATTTACAAGGCAACGAAGACTTTATTATTCATCCCAAAGTCGTAATCGAAGTCCTATCCAAATCCACTGCAAAATTCGATGGTCTACGACCGACCATAGGTCATCGAATACAAAATTTGCCGATTATCAGACTTGTCCAGAACTCGAAGAATACGTCCTGATTAGCCAGACTGAAAAACGTATCGAAGTCCGCACTCGCCAAAACGATCGCTGGCACACTGAAATTTATAAGAACGACGATCGGATTCAGCTTAAAAGCATCGACTGGAATGGTCCGATCGATGACATTTATCAAAAAGTCACCGGACTTACCATCGAAGAAACCGTAAATCTGTAAGAAATCCCATATGATTGAACACTGTCAAAGTTAGACATGGGGGAAAAATCAATGGGGCGAGCTAAAAAGGTTGTACTGGCATATTCAGGAGGAGTAGATACCTCCGTCTGTATCCCGTATCTCAAAAATGAATGGGGCGTGGAAGAAGTCATCACCCTCGCCGCAGATCTAGGCCAGGGCGACGAGCTAGAACCCATTCGTCAAAAGGCACTCGACTCTGGCGCATCAATTTCTTTAGTTGAAGATGTTCAAGCCGAATTCATCACAAATTATGCATTTCCCGCGATTCAGGCCAACGCCCTGTACGAAAATCGCTATCCTCTCTCCACAGCTCTCGCTCGTCCACTAATCGCCAAACTTTTGGTGCAAGCAGCGGAGAAGTATGGTGCTGATGCCGTGGCCCATGGTTGTACAGGAAAAGGCAACGACCAAGTACGATTTGATGTGGCAATAGCGGCCCTGAATCCTAACATCAAAGTCCTCGCACCCGCCCGTGAATGGGGTATGAGTCGCGAAGAAACGATCGCCTATGGGGAAAAATGTGGGATTGCATCTCCCGTTAAAAAGTCCTCGCCCTACAGCGTTGATTTGAATCTTCTCGGTCGAAGTGTCGAAGCAGGTCCACTAGAAGACCCCTACTACGAACCCACCGAGGAAGTTTATGCTCTAACGAAAAGTATTCAAGACGCCCCCAACGAGCCGGAATACGTTGAAATTGGCTTCGATCGCGGAATTCCCGTCACCGTCGATGGCAAGGCATTCGATCCCGTTCAACTGTTTGTGCATCTGAATAAACGCGTTGGCAACCATGGGATCGGACGAGTCGATATGATTGAGAACCGTCTCGTCGGCATCAAATCTCGCGAAATCTACGAGACCCCAGCCTTAATCATGTTGATCCATGCGCACCGTGACCTAGAAAGCCTAACTCTGGCCAAAGATGTCACTGTTTATAAGCGCGGCATTGAGGAAACCTATGGCCAAATGGTTTACAACGGTCTCTGGTATAGTCCGTTGAGAGAAGCCCTAGATGCTTTTGTCAGCAAGACCCAAGAGCGCGTTAGTGGAACTGTACGGGTAAAGCTCTTTAAGGGCAACGCGACGATCGTTGGACGCAAATCAGCTAATTCTCTTTATGCCGAAGACCTTGCCACCTATGGCGCAGGCGATAATTTCGACCATAAAGCGGCTGAAGGATTCATCTACGTTTGGGGTTTACCGACTCGTGTTTGGTCTCAAATGACACGCGGATAAAGGAATTGCTTCAAAGTCTAAACAACTAATTTATTGCAATAAAGAATGCCGATCGAGTTTTCGATCGGCATTTTTAATCCTTATGTTACGCATTAATAGAGTCCTCCATTAGTAGAGGTAGTAGAGGAATTTCGATTTAGGACGCTATTTCATATTAGGCTAAACCCCTAAATCCGCTGTAATTTCAGATTTAGGGAAATATTTTAGACTTAAAACAAATTAAACCGCTTCAGTTGCATCTCGATCGCTTTCGGCAAAGATTGGTGCAACTGTTTTGCATCTTGAAAAATCAATCGATTCTGAGTCGGCAAATCAAACGGAAAATGCCCTGGCACATCCGATCGTTCCATCTGTGTCATCAGAATCTGCTCCACGCGCTTACACTGCAACGCATAACCCGTCTCCACACAAACCTGGGGACTCGGAATCAATTGCGGCATAGCAGCATCTGGGATCTGCGCAATAGACGTACCATCCGCCACATAAAGAAGACTTTGCCGAATCGATCGCATTAATGGACTACTCAACCGCACGGGTCCATCATCGAGTCGATGAGATTCTTTGAGCGTAATTTCAACCCGCGACTTCTTATTGATAACCTCTAAAATAGATGTCAATTCATCCCGCAGCAATTCGCTAGACTCGGCATAGGACTGCTGATAAGAAAAGAAAATTACAGGCTCTAGATGAGCCATCACATCCTGCTTTGTAAAATAAATCTCATGACTGCTCAGATCAATATTTGCGATCGCATAGCCACCACTGCCCTGAATATAAAACTCAACCAAATCGCCTTCAAGGTAACGCTGAAACCAAGCCGACTGCATCACCACTTCCGACTCATCCAAAAAGTCAGCCCGTAATCCTGACTTCAACAAACTATTTTTGCTAAGCCGAAGATCATAAGGACGCTTCTGGAGCTGCTTCAATGGCTCATATTCTTCGATATACCAAGCCTTGAGCGAAATAATCGCCATATCTCTGCCTCATGTGGAATCTGGGAGCCTTCGCATATTTTATACAGAGAATCCAGAGTTGACGCAGAAGTGATATAGTACTTATGATCTAGTATCAATTCGATACGAAATTCTAAGGAGTCTGAGCAACCTTACCTGATTTATCGGCATCAACAGGAATACGATCGTCAAAAACCACGACTCGTTGATTTGGATCCACCATATGCGTCTGCTCTTGCAAAATCCCCTTAACCTGATTGGAATCAAAATTCCGACTAAACTCGGCTTGGATTTGGGCAACGCGAGCTTCGGTCTGTTGAACTTCGCCCTGAACTTCCTTCAATTTTTGAGCCTGAGCTGTGCGGTAGGGCAACAAATACACCAACGTCGAAAGAGCGATCGCACTTAATCCCACATTCACACCCAAACGTAAAAAGGTCTCAAACGCCACAAGACCATGTTGACGCGTAACTCGTACGTTAGACGGTTGGGCAGAGGGTCGGCGGACGGTAGACCGTGAAGGAGACCGTTGTTTTTGAGGGGAATTAGCTTGTTGAGGCAGCTTAGGGAGTGCGTTCATAGTGTCAAATCACATTATCGTTCCCGTTCAGAGAAAATTTCCTCTAAACGGCTTGGTAAAGTAGATGCATCAAAATACTTGACTAGAAAAACAAAGTTTCTACAAGGGATAATCCATGCATTTACTTGAACTTCATTTCTTGCAAGAAAAACTTGTCTCGCTAGTGTAGCTGCGATCGGACGATCGAAGAGCAAAACTTAAGCACCAAAAAACTTATTTTAGAGAAAAAAAGCCCTATTAAGCGCCTTTTAGAGAGTGAACTTAGGATACCCGGAAAGCTTAAACGATCGTTCAGGCATCTTAAAGATGTGAGTGAATATCGTGCATCATAATGATCCCCGTTCTCATTACGATAAAAGCCCAGATAACTATATTAAGAAAAATCCTAAGCGTTATCCAGGCTTTGAAAGATACAAAACGCGATCGTAATTTGGCCGCGTCCTGAGATCTTATTATTAGTTCTTGTAGAGTTCAGTCGAAAGACGGAACGCCAAGATACCGGGGATCAATGCCACAAAAATGGCCACTATCACTTGTGAATCGGTCATTGTGATTGCTCCTAATAATTACAGCCAAGCCACAAAATAATCAGCCAAAAATTAAGGCCAATCCTATAGCTCAGCTAACTTCTTGATTAAACCCCATGACGGAAGGTTAACGGAATCTGCTGTAATCCACTGTAACAAATGGCAAAGAATCCATTGCAATCCAAAATCCGAAATCCTTATGCTCACTTCTCTTCGGTTCTCCCCCCGATAGCGCTAGAGATGCAATGGTAGACTGGACTCATCTAAGTTTTATTTCACCTACCGATGCTGGAACCTCTCTCAGACCTACTCAATCCTGCTCAGTTCATTCCAGATGACTGGACATCTCAGTCTCTATTGCTTCTGCCAGTCTTAGTGGCTTTGGAAGCTGTTCTGTCAGCCGATAATGCGATCGCTCTTGCTGCCATTACAAAGGGATTCAAAGACCCGAAACTTGAGAAAAAAGCACTGAATCTTGGCCTGACTTTGGCTTATATTCTGCGTATGGGATTGATTATAGTCGCAGCTCAGATCATCAACCAATGGCAGTTTGAAATAGCTGGAGCGGTTTATCTGTTGTGGTTAGTTTTCCAGCATTTTACCTCTGCTAAAGAAGAGGATGAACAGGCACCTCCTCGCTTTACAAGCTTGTGGCAGGCGATTCCGGTGTTGGCATTAACGGACTTAGCGTTTTCTCTTGATAGTGTGACAACGGCGATCGCTATTTCCGATGAAATTTGGTTAGTGTTGCTGGGTGGGACGATCGGAATCATTGCGCTACGCTTTATGGCGGGGCAGTTTATGATCTGGCTCGAAGAATATGTCCATCTAGAGGATGCGGGTTATGTCACAGTGTCTTTTGTTGGGATTCGATTAATATTACGAGTCGTAAATGAGAGTTTAGTGCCACCGGAATGGGTAATGGTGTTGGCGATCGCAGGTGTTTTTGCTTGGGGATTCTCTAAAAAACAGGATAATGAGATAGGCGAAACGATCGGAACTATTGCCGGTGAAACGATCGTAAGTGCTGCAAGTGAAGCGATCGGCTCTGAAGCGGTCGAAGATTTAACTGCTGAGAAAATCGGATAGCTGAAAATCGAGGCCAGGTAGCAAAAAAAGCAGGTTCGGGACATCAATCCTCCACCTGCTTTTTTATACAAATTATCTACACAAATTGTTTATGTGAATTCGATTACTCGTAGATCCACTTCGTCATCGTAGGTTCCCAAGCAACTAGCTCGTCTTCTTTGAACCACATCGCGATTTCGCTTTGAGCTGTTTCAATGGCATCAGAACCATGAATCAGGTTACGACCAATACTTGCACCGTAGTCGCCCCGAATCGTTCCAGGCTCCGAATTCAACGGATTGGTTGCGCCAATAATTTTACGTCCAGCCGCTACGACCCCATCGCCCTCAAGAACGATCGCGACAACCGGGCTGGAGATAATGAATTCAACCAAACCAGGGAAGAATGGACGCTCTTTATGCACGCCATAGTGCTGTTCTGCGAGTTCTTTACTGACTTTCATCAGCTTGAGGCCCACGAGCTTAAATCCTTTTTGCTCAAAGCGACCGATAATTTCGGCAACGAGCTTACGCTGAACGCCATCGGGCTTAATGGCAATAAATGTTCTTTCCATGACTGCTGTTCTCAAGCTTAAAAGAGAGTTTTCCATCCATCAGAGTAGCAGCAAAGGATCTCGGCTGAGCGATCGCAAACGGTATAAATAGTCCCATATTGAACATGCCTTGGTAGGGACGCGAACTTTGGGCAAATGCGATAAACTTAACCACTCATAAGGTCAATTTTTAAGGGTTGTAATGATGGCAGAACGCGAAATGGATATGAAGATCGATACGGACTCAACCATTCAGGAAATAACTGAAGCTGTTATCAGTAAGACCCATCATAAGGAGAGTCATCGAACTGCTAGTCCAGAGAAAGCTGAAACTGCCATTCAATCCAATACCATCAAGCGATCGGATGCTGTAGAAGCAGAAGAATGGAGCATTGAAAAAAGCGAAGAACTGTACCGAATCCATGGTTGGGGCGACCCGTATTTTTCGATTAATGCCGTGGGCCATATCACCGTTTCGCCTAAGGGATTGCGCGGCGGATCGTTGGATCTCTGCGATTTGGTCAATGGACTGAAGCAACGAAATTTGGAACTACCTTTATTAATTCGGTTCTCGGATATTTTAGAAGATCGCATTGAGCGACTGAATGCTTGTTTTGCCAAGGCGATCGCTCGGTATAACTATCCCGGCAGCTATCGGGGAGTTTTTCCCGTTAAATGTAATCAGCAACGTCATTTTGTTGAAAATTTAGTCAAGTTTGGTCAGCCTTACCAATTTGGTCTAGAAGCAGGATCCAAGCCGGAATTATTGATTGCCCTCGCGTCACTAAACACTAAAGGCGCATTGGTGATCTGTAATGGCTACAAAGATCAAGAATACGTCGAGACCGCTATGCTGGCGCAAAAATTGGGTCAGACTGCGATCGTAGTCATGGAGCAAGTTGAGGAAGTTGAGCAGGTCATTGAAGCAAGTAAAAAGCTAGGGGTTAAACCTGTTCTGGGGATCAGGGCAAAACTGTGTGCGAAGGGCATGGGTCGTTGGGGAACTTCGGCGGGCGATCGGGCTAAGTTTGGGCTGACGATCCCAGAAATATTGACCGCTATTGAAAAGTTACGAAAAGTAGATCTACTGGATTCATTGCAGTTGTTGCATTTTCATATTGGATCACAAATTTCGTCCATTAGCGTTCTTAAAGATGCCTTCCGAGAAGCTGGCCATATTTACACTGAGCTATCGCGATTGGGTGCAAATATGCAATATCTGGATGTTGGCGGAGGTCTAGGTGTGGATTACGACGGGTCGAAAACGACGTTTGCAGCATCCAAAAATTACAATATGCAAAACTACGCCAATGACGTGGTGGCAGCAATTAATGATGCTTGTAATCAGGCTAATCTTTCCGTGCCGACATTAATTAGTGAAAGTGGTCGGGCGATCGCGTCTCATCAGTCCGTGTTGGTATTTGATATTTTGGGATCGAGCGATGTGGTCGAGGATACGGTTGAAGCGATCGAGGATACCGATCATTTAATTATTCGTAACCTCCACGAAACCTACGAATCTATTACACCAGATAATCTCCAAGAACCCTTCAATGATGCGGCTCAGTTCAAGGAAGAGGCGATTAGTCTATTTGGACTTGGCTATTTGAGCTTGCCGGAACGTGCCAAGGCTGAACGGTTGTTTTGGTCTTGCTGCCACAGGATTCAGGAGCATTTACGCGCCATGGATTTTGTGCCGGAAGAGTTGACGAATCTTGAGCAGGTGATGGCTTCGATTTATTATATGAATCTTTCCGTTTTTCAGTCAGCCCCGGATAGCTGGGCGATCGATCAACTTTTCCCGATCATACCAATCCATCGCTTGAATGAAGAACCAAATCAACGCGCGACTTTAGCAGATCTCACTTGTGACAGTGATGGAAAAATCGATCGGTTCATTGGGTCTTCTTCGCGAGATGTCAAATCGTTGCTTGAAGTGCATACGCTCAAGGACAACGAACCCTATTACTTGGGAATGTTCTTGAACGGGGCTTATCAGGAGATTATGGGAAATTTACATAATCTATTTGGCGATACCAATACGGTGCATATTCGGCTAACCCCTAAAGGATATGAGATTGAGCATGTGGTGAAGGGCGACACGATGAAGGAGGTGCTGGGCTATGTGCAGTACAGTTCGGATGATTTGATTGAGAGTATGCGAAAACGCACCGAAGTTGCGATGGAGCAAAAACAAATCACTTTGGAAGAATCGCAAATGTTACTTCAGCATTACGAACGCTGTTTAACGGGATACACCTATTTGTCCTCAATGTAGCCCGATCGCCCCTAGGTCCCTCTTGAAAAAGGGGGACTTTATCAGTAATTTCAAATTCACAACAGGGTTCAAGCTCTGATTTTTCTGCATTTCTGCCCCATAACGTTTGCGTTGAGCGGCCCGCCGGAGTGCGTCCGCTCCGAACGCGGTTAGGCCACACTTTGCTCAAGACGCCTGAGGATGATTCTTGCCACAAGTTTGCTCGATGGAAGAAACGAATGAATTACGGGAACCTTAGCCTGATCTTTGATCCATTCTGCACTAACTTCCTTAACTGATACTACCCCATCATTTTCCTCGTTGCGGAACGGACTAAGGTTTCCGGTTAAGCCTCGCGTTCCAACGATACTTGTAGTGGGTATCGTGGTTGGTCCGATCGCCGCCATTCTCTGCGCTGAACCAAGCAATTGCCCACAATCTCGTGTTAACACCCGGAACAAGATATTTCCAGCCAGTTTTCTTGCCAAATTAGAAGAGTGAACAGGGGAACCGAGCAGAAACAGATGCTTTGGCCTTCGGCAATTAGTCGGTAGATGACGTAGAGCATCGCGGATTAGGACGCCGCCGAGCGAATGACCGATCAAGATCAGTTCTTCTCTCTCCAATATAGATGAGATCGTCGCGGCTAGTCTATGCGAGATTTCTGAGAACGTCGTCTTGGCAGCCAAATATCCAAATGTTGCAGTCTCAAAGCCAACAAGTTTGAATTGTCTCAGCAACATCCAGCCGGATGCGGGTGAGCGGCCCATACCATGAACGAATAGTATTTTCATCACGCGTGTGTGGCCTAACTCTTATTAGGCAGAAAGTTTCCGTATATCCACCCCTTAGGGCGAAATGGGGAGAAACTTTCCCTATACCCCCTTGGGACTATTGAGAAACTTTCTTACTATCCTACCTGCAGGCATGTTATCCCGAAACTTTCCCAATATCAATCACCATGGAAAAGCCACCAAAGAAGCTATTAGAGCAAGTTAAAGACCAAGCTTCGGCTAAAACAGTACTCTTATCGCACTGAAGACACATACGTTCAGGGGATTCGTCGTTACATTTTGTTTCATAACAAACGTCATCCAAAGAAAATGGGGGTTCTAGAGATTGAAGCCTTTCTTGGTCATCTTGCTGTTGAAGGGAAAGTTGCCGCCTCTACCCAAAATCAAGCCCTCAGCGCTATTTTATTCCTCTATCAACAAGTCTTAAACCAAGAACTTGATGGGCGAATCAACGCACTCCGAGCCAAACGCCCTGAATATTTACCCACCGTCCTTACTCCGGAAGAAGTACAAGCTGTCCTATCGAACATGTCTGGTGTCTATCGGCTCATCGTTCAGATTCTCTACGGCAGTGGATTACGACAAGACCATTGAATTTGGAATTGCTAGGACGTTATAGCCCGATCGCGAGATCTAAAATTCGGTGGGCCATTTCCAATTTTTCACACAAGGGAATGGCCACTTGATTGCCAATCCGATCGCACCAAACGGCCTGATTTACATCACTACCAAATCCGCCCTCAGCCTGATCGATCGGATTGGCCACGATCGCATCTAACCCCTTTCGCTTCATCTTTTCCAAGGCAGGTGTTACAAAATCTCCAGTCTGCGCCGCAAACCCGATTAGTCTTTGATAGGGCAATTTATTTTTTGATAAGCCCGCCACAATATCCGGGACTGGCTCCAAGGGTAAGGCTGTTGGCAATTCAGCTTTGGGGAGCTTGTAATCTCGATAGTCAGCAGGTTTCAGGTCAGCCACCGCCGCACACATGATCAGCCAATCATTGTTGGGCAAGTGGCCTTGGAGTTCTAGCTCCATTTTTTCTGCCGTTGATGCCGAAATAGTCTGGATTCCTAGAGGCAGTGGTCCCGGTAAAGTGCCATAAACCAACGTCACCTCAGCACCCCGATCGCGAGCTGCCAAGGCCAAGGCCAATCCCATTTTCCCGCTGGACGGATTGCCCAAAAATCGTACTGGATCTAGAAATTCGTGGGTCGCGCCTGCACTAATCAAAATCCGCTTTCCCGCCAGATCCGGCTTACTGGTATAGAGCAAGGATCGAATCTTCACCACCAACTCATCCGGCTCTGCCATTCTCCCGGTTCCAATCCGATCGCAAGCCAGCAATCCACTGCCGGGATCAGCGGCATGATATCGGTTGTCCTGCAAAACCAAATTCCAATTTCGTTGAACCGATCGTTGCTCCCACATCTCTGTGTTCATCGCAGGAGCCAACAACACCGGGCATTTCGATGCTAAAACGACATTCGTCAATAAATTATCCGCCAACCCATAGGCTAATTTCCCCAAGGTATTGGCGGTCAATGGCGCAATCACAATCAACTCAGCCCATTCACCCAATTCAATATGCAGTGGCTTGCCGTGAACAGGTTGCCAAAAATCACGATCGCAGTAAGCAGCCTGACGACTCAAGGTCGAGAACGTCAACGCCGTCACAAACTTCTGGGCCGAATCTGTCATCACCACCCGAACATCCGCACCAGCCTTAGCCAAGGTAGACACAAACTGCGCCACTTTATAGGCCGCAATGCTGCCGCCAACCCCGATTAAAACCCGACGATCGTTCAACATACTTGAAGTTCAAAATGGGATTTTCAAGCTACGACTCGTCAAAAGCCACCATATCCAGCAAATAATAATATTCCTCCACCATCTCTGGACGCTGGAATGCGATCGCCCGCAATAAATGCCAATCATTCAAACAATCAAATGCACTCGCATAATCATCTTGCTCAAGACGATTCGCCAACTCAGACACTTCGTCTTGCGTCAACACTGCCACATCGAGGGACTCTAAGGTTAAGGTCGCCATATTGATCGCCTCCAATTGATTCGTGCCTAATAATCATACGTTAGGTTCATACGTCAGGTCCATCAAAACACCAACCCAGCAAAACGCTGCATAATGGTCAGACCATTGGGCGTGTCGGCAATTTGACGATAAATATGATCGGGATCAAAGCCCTCACGCTCCAACCCCGATCGTGCATATCTAGTGTATGCCTGCATTACATCCATGGAAAATTCAGGATGAAACTGCATTCCCCACACCTGATCACCATAGCGAAATGCTTCAAAGGGAACCCGATCGCTACTGGCCAACAACACAGCATCCTGTGGCAATTCCATAACGGCCTGACGATGGCTTAATTGCACCAAAATCTGCTCTGGCAAATCATGTAATAATGCATCCTCTTGGGCCGATGGATGCAGCGTCACGGGCAGCGTCCCCACTTCGCGACCATCAGGCATATAAGCTACTGAACCACCCAGCGCGTAGGCAATAAGTTGATGACCATAGCAAATCCCTAAAGTCGGAATCTGTTTATCTGCCGCGACTTTGATCCACTCCGCCAAATATTCGCTCCAGGCATGATGCTCCGTTACCATGGCATGAGATCCCGTAATCACCATCCCACTCACCTGATGAAACGCTGGAAGCTTCTCCCCAACGGTCACATCCACGGTTTCTACCTGACTACGACACACCGCCAACGCCTCAATCATCCAATCTTCAAAATCGCCTCGCTGTTGCTGAAGCTCGGGCATGGTTCGTCCGGTTTTGATCACAATCAATTTTGACATAGCTTCGGAGACAAGTTCGAGGTATGGGGTGCCATCATCTCATCAAACCCGCTATCCTAACACTTAAGAAAAACATTAAGAAAAATGAGAGGCGTACGAGAATTTTGACGCAGCAACAGGAGTTAGATGGGGAAACCGATGAATTACGATCGGCGTTAGAACTTGCCACAGAGGAGGAACTACGAGAATTGACCGAAATTCTGTTTCGTCCTAAATACAATCCGATCGACTATTTGGTGCCTCAAGTGCCCGTAGAATTTGCCGATCGCTCTGAGTGGATTACGGAACTGGAGAATCGATTTCGTTTTTTGGCCGCCGACGGCTTAACTGTACTGCAACGCAAAACCCATCGCATCAGCTATCGCCAAACCTTGCTCCAAGTTTGCCATCATCTCAAGTTACCCTATCAAGGTCGCCTCAGCACGGCAGATCTTGAAGCCGAAATTTTCCTCCATCTTCTCAGTCGGGCCTGGAAAAGCTTACCCACCGACCAAAAAACAACGCTCACAAAGCGCGTCGAACGATCGCTTACCCACACAAAACTCTGGCACGACTTACCTAACACCCTACAACGGGATCCCATGAGCCTGATGCTAAAGGGTGGTAGCGCCATCGCCATTAGTTCAGTCATCAAACCCCTACTACTACAACTGATCGCCAGACAGTTTGCATTACACTATGCCCGCCTTCAAGTGACTCAATCAGCTGTCGTGGCGGGAAGCCTAATTCAGAAACACTTCACCGCAAAACTCGCTCAACAAGGTATGGCGATCGCAACCGCTCGTTATGGGGCAACCCGCAGTATTTTTGCCGTCCTTGGGCCTGCGATGTGGACGTGGTTTTTGGCAGATTTAGGCTGGCGATCGATTTCTACCAACTACGCTCGGATTATTCCAAGTATTTTTGCGATCGCCCAAATTCGTCTTTTGCGCGGTTTAGAACAGCCGGAATTGATCGAAGTCTATCCATAAACAACCCATTTATAAAAATGGAGAACTAAACTAAATTAGCCCTCCATTTTTATGATTACGACACTTCAGTTTTAAGGATTCGATCTGTTTTAAGGATTCCATCTAGCAAAACTTCAGTATCAAACTCTAAGCGTTCCCAGCCATCTGAGCTGCAACTTCTGCTGCAAAATCAGTCTCTTCAACTTCAATGCCTTCACCCAAGACAAACCTAGAGAAGCGTCGGATTTGGATGTTTTCGCCCAAAGCAACTACTTGTTGTGTGACCAAGGCACCAACTGTAATATTTTGATCCTTAATATACGGCTGATCCACAAGACATAGCTCTTTCAAGCGCTTGTCAATGCGACCTAGAACAATTTTTTCTTTCATAGCATCGGGCTTGCTAGCAAGATCGTCCTTGCCCATTTCGATCGCTTTTTCTCGCTCAACCAAGTCGGCCGGAATATCTTCCAAACGAACATATTGAACCGTTGGGCAAGCTGCGATTTGCATAGCAATGTTGTTCACCAAGTCTTTGAATGCATCATTACGAGCAACAAAGTCAGTTTGGCAGTTCACTTCCACCAACACACCAATCCGTCCACCCGTGTGAATGTATTGTCCAACCAAACCTTCTGCGGCAACACGATCGGCTTTTTTACCAGCAGCAATCATGTTTTTTTGACGAAGCCAAATCTCAGACTGCTCCATGTCACCGTCATTTTCTTGGAGTGCACGCTTGCAATCCATCATCCCTGCACCTGTCTTACGCCGCAGTTCTTGCACTGCCTTTGCGCTAATATCTGCCATGATTCTAAAACCCTAGTTTCTGCTTTCTAAACCCGCCAAAAGACAGGGATTTAATTTCTATTCTCAACGATCGATCGTTAAAAAGGAACAATAGAACCTCCCAAGACTAGTTTCAATTCAAAAATCTAGTGCCGGGAGGTCTACTTGCCGATTTTATATTGACCCTTCAACTCTAGCTAAAATGACGGATCTTAGACTTCGCTAGTCGCCGCTTGTTGCTGTTGAGCTTCTTCATCTTCATCTTCGTAATCTTCGTAATCTCCACCGTCGTAGCCTTCTTCCGGTGCAACTTCACCGTGACGACCTTCGTAGATTGCGTCAGCCAAACGACCCACAATCAATTTGATGGAGCGAATCGCATCATCGTTTGCAGGAATAGGCACATCAACCGCATCAGGATCGCAGTTGGTATCTAGCAACGCAACGATCGGGATATGAAGCTTCTGGCATTCTTGAACAGCATTATATTCACGACGCTGATCCACCATGATCACCACATCAGGAATCTTGCGCATGTGCTTGATACCGCCCAGATATTTCTGAAGCTTTTCTAACTCACGACGCAATACCGCTGCTTCCTTTTTAGGACGCATATCCAGAGCACCACTTTCTTCTAAGCGCTCTAGCTCTTTGAGACGATCGACGCGGGTTTTAATTGTGGCCCAGTTGGTCAGCATTCCGCCGAGCCAGCGCTGGTTCACATAGTAAGCACCACAACGAGCAGCTTCTTGAGCAATGATGCCTGCGGCTTGACGCTTGGTTCCTACGAACAGGTATTTTTTACCTTGCTCGGACCCAGCACGGACAAAATTAAAGGCTTCATCCATCAGACCAGCGGTTTGCACCAAGTCAATGATGTGAACGCCGTTGCGGGCCGCAAAGATGTAAGGCTTCATCTTAGGGTTCCAACGACGGGTCTGGTGCCCAAAGTGAACACCAGATTCCAACATTTGTGCCAAAGAAACTACGGGCATTTATTTTCTCCTTTCGGGTTATTCCTCCACCCAGATGTACGATTCAGGCTGATTCGATGGGAAAGCGAAACACTGAGAAGACATAGAAGCAGTCATTCCGGTCCGTTCTTGCACGAAAAGCAGGGACTCCCGATCGCACCCGAAATTCCAGGTGTGTGGTTTTAGTTCTTTGTTAGCCTAACATAAAGAAGAGACCCCGAGTAGCGCTGTGGGTCTCTGATTGTCAGTTTGTAGAATTTTCAGGCAAGACGATTAAAGCTAATTCAGACTAAGAGTGAGACGCGCGACGCTTGCGAGCCAAAGCTCCCCCTACAAGAGCGAGTCCCGCTAAAGCAAGAGGTTCAGGTGCTTTTTTAGACGTTCCGGTCAA